>JAHAYB010000023.1 GCA_018384835.1 Comamonas sp. | reverse complement strand
TTGCGGCTGCGCAGGGTTTTGGAGATTTTGGGTTGCAAGACCGAGTAAGTCCCTGCCGAGCCGCAGCACAGATTGGATTCGGTGCGGGCGGTTTTCAGGGTAAAGCCCAGCTTGCCTAGATTGGCCTCTACCACGCCTTTGAGCTTTTGGCCGTGCTGCAAGGTGCAGGGGGGGTGATAGGCCATGGCCGCTGCGGACAGTTGCGGCTGCTCACCCAGCTTTTCGGCCAGCTCGGGCAGCAATTCGGGCAATAGCTCGCTCAGGTCACGCGCCAGGGCGCTAATGCGGGCGGCTTTGCTGGCGTATTGCGCATCCAGGCGCAGGGCGTGGCCGTAGTCTTTAATCATCAGCCCGCAGCCGCTGGCGTTGCTGACGATGGCCTCCACCTCGCCCGCCTCTACCGCTGGCCACCAGGCATCAATGTTGGTGCGCATTTGTTCTTGGCCGCCGGCCTGGTCGTTCATGTGGAATTTGACCGCGCCGCAGCATTGCGCCTGCTCAATCACCACGGTTTGTATGCCCACGGCATCGAGCACGCGGGCGGTGGCGTAGTTGATGTTGGGCAGCATGGCCGGTTGTACGCAGCCCGCCAGCAGCAGCACTTTGCGGGCATGTTCGCGCCTGGGCCAAGCGCCATGCTCGCTGGGTGCGGGCACTTTGGCGCGAATGCTGGCCGGTAGCAGGCTGCGAAACGCCTTGCCCAGCTCCATCGCTGGGGCAAAGAAGCTGGAGTTCAGCCCCTCTTTCAGCGCCCAGCGCTGCAAGCGCTCGCCCAGGGGGCGTGGCACTTTGTCATCAACCACCTTGCGGCCAATGTCAATCAGGCGGCCATATTGCACGCCGCTGGGGCAGGTGGTTTCGCAGTTCAGGCAGGTCAGGCAGCGGTCCAGGTGTAACTGGGTGGCGCGGGTGGGGGGTACGCCCTCCATGACTTGCTTGATGAGGTAGATGCGCCCGCGTGGGCCGTCTAGCTCATCGCCCAGGGTTTGGTAGGTGGGGCAGGTGGCGGTGCAAAAGCCGCAATGCACGCATTTGCGCAGAATGGCTTCGGCCTCTATGCCTTCGGGAGTGCCCTGAAACTCAGGAGCCAAATGGGTTTGCATGGTCTCTATCCGGTGACTGGTTACAGGCTGGTACGGCCAGGGTTGAAGATGCCGTGCGGGTCAAACGCCGCTTTGAGCTGCTGATGGATGCGCTGCAAGCTGGCGCTGGCCGGGACAAAAATGGGGCTGGCGGATAGGGGCTTGCCAGCCTCTGCGCGCCACAGGGTGGCATGGCCGCCAGCGGCTTGGGCGCTGGCCTGCAACTCTTCTGCCGCGCTGCGCGGTGCATAAACCCAGCGCTGGCCGCCATGCCATTCCACCAAGGGGCTGCTGGCGGCCTCGGGCAGTGTCAAAGCAGGGGCGGTTTGCGGGACGGATAAGCGCCATAAGCAGGCATCAGCCCCTGCCTTGGCCTTGGTGCTGAACCAGTCGTGCTGCTGCTCGCGCAGGCTATGCCACAGGGTTTGCGCTTGGGCGGGGGCGATAGCCTCGCCACCCAGTTGCTGGCAGGCGGCGGACACTGCCGCCTGTGCGCCGCGCAGGCGTAGCCATAGCTGGCCGTCGTGCCAGGCGCTGGCGTTCAGTGGCAGGGGCTGGCTGCCCCAGCGGTTCAAAGCATCCAGGGCGGGCTGCTGCGCCAGCTCAAAGCGTAGGATGGCTTCTGCTGGGGCAATGGGCAGCACTTTCAGGCTGATTTCAGTCATCACCCCCAGCGTGCCCCAGCTACCGGCCAGCAGGCGCGATACATCGTAGCCCGCGACGTTTTTCATCACCTGGCCGCCGTAGCGCAGTAGCTCGCCCTTGCCGTTCACCATTTCTGCGCCTAGCACAAAGTCGCGCACCGCCCCCACGCTGGCGCGGGCGGGGCCAGACCAGCCCGTTGCCACCATGCCGCCCAGGGTGGCATGGCTGCCAAAGTGCGGGGGCTCAAAGGCCAGGGCTTGGCCTTGCTCGGCCACGGCGGCTTCCAGCTCAGCCAGCGGTGTGCCAGCGCGGGCGGTAATCACCAGCTCGGTCGGCTCGTAGCTGAGGATGCCGTTGAGCCCTGCCAGCTCTAGCAGCTCGCCCTGCAAAGCCTGGCCATGAAAATCCTTGCTACCGCCGCCGCGCAGGCGCAAAGGGGTGTGGCTGCTAGCAGCAGCGCGAATACGCGCTTGCAGCTCGTCTAAAAAAGGGTGGTGGGTGCTGTCAGTCATAGCGACTGATGGTAGTGCTTGCCCCGCGCCTTGGGGCTTGAATTTTTTGAACAGGGGGGTTGAGGGGGCGGCGTTGCAGGCGTAAAGGGCGTTACGCCGAGCCGCCCATTGCCTTGAACAGCGCTATCCGGCCTAGCTGCTCGGCTAGGCGCGTTTGCAGCTCAGCCTGCTCTAGCGCAAAGAGGCTGCGCTGCGCATCCAGTACATCCAGGTGGCTGGCTACGCCGTGCTGGTAGCGCAGTTCTGCCAGTTCGAGGCGGCGGCGTTCGGCTTGTAGCTGGGCGGCCTGCGCACGCGCTTGCTCGGCTAGGCGGCTGTGGCTTTGTAGTGCGTCTGAGACTTCCTTGAACGCGCTTTGTATGGCTTTGTCGTACTGCGTGAGCATGATTTCACGCTCGGCCTGCGCTACTTGCAGGTTCGCCCGGTTGCGCCCGCCGGTGAATATCGGCAGGTTCAGCGCCGCGCCTAGGTTAAAGCCCCAGCTGCCGCTTTTGAACAGGTTCGATAGCTCGGTGCTGACGCTGCCAAACTGCCCCGTCAGGCTGATGCTGGGGTAAAACGCGGCTCGCGCTACGCCGATTTGGGCGTTGGCGGCAATCAGTTGCTGCTCGGCTTGGCGGATGTCGGGGCGGCGCGTGAGCAGCTCTGAGGGCAGCCCAGCGGCCACAACAGGCAGGGGCGCTAGCGCCTCTAGCCGGGCGCTGGCCGGGTCGGCCAAGGCTTGTTGCGCATTTTCTGGCAGGGCGTTTTGCCCCAGCAGCAGCGCTAGCGCAGAGCGGGCGGCGCTTTGCAGGCGCTGCCCCTCGGCCAGGGCGGCACCGGCCGCTTCGGCCTGGGATTGGGCTTGGCGGTAATCTAGCTCGGAGCTAAGGCCCGATTGCCAGCGCAGGTGCATCAGTTGTAGCGAGGCTTGGCGCGATTGCAAGGTGCGTTCGGTCAGCGCCAATTGCTCTTGTGCGGCAATCAGCGTCATCCAGCTTTGCGCCACGCTGGAGACTAGCGCCAGCTCGTAGCTTTGCCGCGCCTCATCAGTGGCCAGGTACTGCGCCAGCGCCTGCTCTTTGAGGGCGCGGATGCGGCCAAAAAAATCCAGCTCCCAGGCGGGAACAACTACCCCGGCGTTAAAAGCGTTGCCGATGTCCCCGCTGGCGTTATGCCCCCGGCTGGCGTTGCCTTGGCCTGAGAGCGTGGGCAGCAGCGCAGCGCGTTGAATATCGAACTGCGCTTGGGCTTGGCTCAGGCGCAGGCTGGCAACGCGCAAATCATGATTGCCCGCCAGCGCGGTGCGTATCAACGATTGCAGCAGCGGGTCGGTGAAGAATTGTTCCCAAGTAGGGGCGGCTATCTGCGAAGCAGCCGCCTGGGCGCTGCTGCCCTCAAACTGCTGGGGCAGCTTAGAGGCTGGGCGCTCGTACTGGGGCACGAGGGAGCAGCCGGTCAGCATCAAGGCCGCCGCCAAGGCCGCAAGTTTGACCCCCTCCCCTCCTTTATAAGGAGGGGTGCCC
>JAHAYB010000520.1 GCA_018384835.1 Comamonas sp. | reverse complement strand
GGCCAGCAACGTCGGTTCGAGATGGCGCTCGATGACGCCAACTACCTCTGATAGTTGAGTCGATACTTCGGCGATCACCGCTTCCCTCATGATGTTTAACGAATAAGCTAAGCCGCCCGCAGTATGCGGGTCGGCTTGAGCGCCGGGTTAGACCCAACGCAAGAAAACAACCGTGACCACACGGGCCACAAACTACGAAAACCAGAGCTACTAGCCCTAGTGGAATAAAGGCTAAAGGCCAAAAAGACCAATAACTTACCTAAAGCCACCATAACCGCCCGCAGGCGAAGCCCCACGCAGCGCCAAACACCCAGCGAAACAACGCTTGAAAAGGTAAATGGCTTTTGAATATGCATGGGCTGAAATGAGCAGGAATAAAAGGCAGGCTAACTAGAATTAGACGACAAAGATGATAAGGGTAGCTGTCAACCAACGCAAAGAAAAATTTAGATTACTCAGGAAAGCCCTGTATTGTCGCCGTTTAGACAAACCTAAAATTTTGCGGATGACTACGCCCCCCTTCTGCGCCTCCATCCCTAACGAGCGTACCAGACACGTCGGTGACACAGCCGGAGCGCAGTATGGGGTGTTTAGTCTGCCGGTGCTGCGCCTCTATGTCTATGTAGATGGGCAGGTAGCAAGGGAATACATTCGCGCCTTTGGCCTGGCTCAGGTGCAGCAGGAGCTGGGGGCGCTGCTAGCCGTTATCCAACCGGCTACAACTTCGGCGCAGCCTGAGCAGGCTGGGCTGCCGCCTGGTTCTGCAAGCGCATAGCACGCCGAGCGCGGGCAGCACCAGGGGTAATGCTGGGCACAGCAGCCAGCAGGGCGCGGGTATAGGGGTCTTTGGCGGCGCGTAGCAGTTGGTGGCTGGGGCCGCTTTCTACGACCTGGCCTTGGTGTAGCACCATAATTTCGTCGCATAAATGGTGTACTACCGATAAATCATGGCTGATGAATAAATAGCTCATGCCATGGCTGCGCTGCAATTCTTGCAACACATTGAGCACCTGTGCCTGCACCGACACATCCAGCGCACTGACCGGCTCATCGGCCACCACCAACTGCGGGCGGGTGATGATGGCGCGGGCAATGGCAATGCGCTGGCGCTGGCCACCAGAAAAAGCATGGGGATAGCGCCGCGCATCGTCGGCGTGCAGACCCACCTGCGCTAGCGCTTGCACGACACGCTCTTGCTGCTCATCGGCGGCGATGGGGGGCAGGGCAGAGAGCGGCTCTGCCACGCTGCGGCCAATGGGCAGGCGTGGGTTTAGGGCGCTATAGGGGTCCTGGAACACCATTTGCATCTGCGGGCGCAAGCTACGCAATTGGGCAGCGGGCAGGGCGTGTAAATCTTGACCGTGCAGCAGCACCTGGCCGCTGGTGGGGGTATCTAGCGCCATGACCAAACGCGCCAGGGTGGATTTGCCGCTGCCCGACTCGCCCACCACCCCCAGGCTACGTCCCACATGCAGGCTAAAGCTGACATCGTGCAGCGCCTGTAACTGCGCAGCCAGCCCCCAAAGCTGGCGACGCGGCAGGGGATAGGTTTTGTGCAACTGGCGCACTTCTAGCAAAGGTGGGGGCAGGTCTTGGGCTTGCATCGCTATCTTTCATGCGCAAGCGAATCACTGACCACTGGCGGCAGCCCAGGAAAGCGCTTTTCCTCCAGCCCCTCCAGCCCAAACTGCGCCAGCAGCTCACGCAGGCGCTGGGCGCTGCTGCGTTTTTTCTGGCCGCTGTAGCGGGCGATGATGAGTTCGTTTTTCATGCTGTGTTCCCAGCCCACCAGCTCGGTCACGGTGACTTGGTAGCCACAGGCTTCTAGGTAGAGGCAGCGCAGCACATTGGTCAGGTGGCTACCGATTTCGCGGGTGTGGATGGGGTGTCGCCACAGCTCGGCCAGCGGCGTGCGGGCTAGGTGGAAGGCTTTGTTCTGGCGCATGGCGGCGGCCAGCTCGGCCTGGCAGCAGGGCACAAGGACGATGGCCTTAGCGCGTTTTTCCAAGGCGAAGGCAATGGCATCGTCGGTGGCGGTGTCGCAGGCGTGCAGGGCGGTGACGATATCAAACTGCGCGGGCATAAAGTCGGCATGGGTGGATTCGGCCACGGACATATTCAGGAACGTCATGCGCTCAAAGCCCAGTTCAGCGGCTAGTTGCTGCGAGGCTTCTACCAGCGGGGCGCGGGTTTCTATGCCATAAATCTGGCCGCGCCCCAGGGCTTTGAAGAATAGGTCGTAGAGGATAAAGCCCAGGTAGGACTTGCCCGCGCCGTGGTCGGCCAAAGTGGGGGCATGGGCGCTGCCATCTTTGTTGTGGCTGAGTTCTTGCAGCAGCGGCTCAATGAATTGGAACAGGTGATACACCTGTTTGAGCTTGCGCCGCGAGTCTTGGTTGATTTTTCCTTCGCGGGTAAGGATATGCAGGGCTTTGAGCAGTTCCAGACTTTGGCCGGGCTTTAAGCCCAGTTGCGCGGCTACGTCTTGCGCAGGGGCTTTGCTGGAGGGCTGGGGTTTATTCTTTTTCATGCGAGGTGGTGGTGCTGGGGGGCAGGCTGCGGCCTGTAATGGGGCAGCGCGGACCCACGTCCAGGTCTAGCCAGGCTTCTAGGCCCATGGCTTCCAGGGTGTCCATATTGCGCTCGTAAATCATTTCGGCCTCGGGGTAGGCTTCTACGGCTTTGTCGATGCTGTCTTCGCGCAGCAGGTGCAAGGTGGGGTAGGGGGCGCGGTTGGTGCAGTTGGTTACGTCGTCCACTTCTGTGCCCTCAAATTGAAAGCGCGGGTGGAAGGAGGCCACTTGCAAAATACCGGCCAGCTCCAGCTCTTCGACCATGGCATCAGCCACTTCCAGGAAGTCGTTGAAGTCGAGAAAGTCTGCAAACACCTGGGGCAGGATGAGCAGGGTGGTATCGCGTTGCTCGGGGTTGGATTCGGCCAGGGCTTCTAGCTCGCGGTGTAGGTCTTGCGCCTCTTCTTCGGCGCTGGTGGCTTGGCTGACGACATAGTGAATCTGCCCTTTGACGTGTACGCCCTTGGCAAAAGGGCAGAGGTTCAGGCCGATAACGGCGCGTTCCAGCCAGCGCACGGTGTCGGCGATGACCATATCTTCAGGGTAGGCTTGAAAAGGGGTAGGAGGCATGGGAGGTAAGCAGGGCAACAATGGCCGCCGATTCTACGGGAAGCGCCTTCTGCACCCCCTCCCCCAAACTTTCACTGATTACCTTGCGATGTCCTCTAGCCATCTTCCTCCTACCTCGTCCCAGCGCCACCTGCTTGGCCACATCCAGCACATCCTCACCGCCCGCGCCCAGCCCTATCAGCGCTGGGATGGCAGCGATGGCGGCTTAAGCGCCATTGCCAAGCAGCCCGTCACCGGCTCCATCACCGTGACCCGTTTGGGCTTGGCGGGCGATGAGCAAGGCGATTTGCGCGTACATGGCGGGGTGGACAAGGCCATACACCACTACGCTTGGGAGCATTACGCCACCTGGCAAGCCGAGCTAGGGGCGCTACCAGTGCTGCAACAGCCCGGCGCGTTTGGCGAGAATTTTTCTAGTACTGGCATGACAGAAAGCAATGTCTGCCTGGGTGACCAAGTAGCCGTAGGCAGTTGCGTGCTAGAGCTGGCACAAAGCCGCCAGCCTTGTTGGAAGCTCAACCCCCGCTTTGGCCAGCCCGACATGGCGCGGC
>JAHAYB010000511.1 GCA_018384835.1 Comamonas sp. | reverse complement strand
CGTGCCATTCACCACCAAAGGAATACGATTTTGAGAAGTCACTGGCTGGTATTTGGCTTCGACCTTGCTCCCCAATTGCTTGGCAATGTCAGAGGCGATGTTTTCCGCCATTTCGGTGTGGAAACCTACGTACTTGCCATCACCCAAGGTGTAGCCCAATGCACCGGAAGACTCGCGCACGCCCAAGGAAATCGTGCCAGATGCCTTAACTTTAGCCAGCGTGTCATTGGCTTGGGCCATGACGCTGCCAGTTGCCAATGCCATCACGGCTACCGCCAGTAAATGTTTCTTCATAAGTACTCCTCAGGTCAAATTTCACAGCCTTGCCACTTCACGCAAAAGCATGAAGTCATGCAAGGTATACATAATTTGCCACACATTGTCATGTTCGTGACAAAAGCTCACCCCCTCCTTGCATCGCCAAGCAGGATGGCTTTCATCGTAAAAGGTATCCCCAGCGCTGATGAGCAAGTTTGATGCGGGAATACCCTTGAAAACCTAGATTTCATTGCACCAATCTTGCCCTAGACACAAAAAAAGCGACTTTCCGATTGCTCGGAAAATCGCTTTTCGATGCAGGACACTCAGGTATTAGCAACCTCTGTGCCAGCAGGGTTTGAGGCAAAACGCTCTTGGGCCAGCAACAACCTTCTGTCAGAGGTTGCGCCTCGCCTCAATCTATGGCAATTCATCACGCCTTCAGAAGCGCCTTGCTCTCCATGCATTCATGCAGGCTCGGGCTACTTAGTCAGCATCAGCCCCTTCTTGTTCAGCGGCTTGTTGCTGCAAAAAACTCCAGAGTGCTTGCACCACGCTCTTGGAGGCATCTTTGCCCGTGGGCTTTTCACGGTAGGCACGCACATCCATCGGCATCTGAAATTGCGTGGACCCTTCGGGCAAAGCTGGCACCAAGCGGCCATTTTCCAACTCTTTGCGCACTGCGCTGTATGGCAAGAAGGCAACGCCGTGGCCTTCAATGGCCATGGCCTTCAGGCCTTCCGCCATATCGGTTTCGTAGACCCGCTCCAGATGCACCGGCATGCTGGCTTCTTTGAGGATCAACTCCGTCACACGCCCCAAATAAGCCCCTGGCCCATAGGCCAGAAACGGCAGTGCCTGCCCCGGCGTACCTGGCAAGCTAAAGAGGGGTTGACCCTTGTCATCTGGCTTGCAGTAAGGTGCCAGCAGCTCTTGCCCCAAGCGCACCATTTCATAGCGCGATGCATCCAACTGAAATGGCTGTGAACTGTGGTGGTAGGCAATCAGCAAATCGCATCCCCCTTCCACCAGCCGCATGACCGCGTCGTGCACGTTCAGGGCAATCAAACGGCTTTTGAAATTGCCGAATTGCTCTTGGACTTGCGAGACCCATGACGGGAAAAAAGTAAACGCCAACGTATGCGGAACGGCAAAGCCCACCATCCCTTTGTCTGCGCTGGCATGCGAGCGCAGCATAGAGCGGGTGCTTTGCAAGGATTGCAACATTTCAATTGCTTGGTCGTACATGGTCTTGCCCGCAGGCGTCAGCCGCGTGGGGTAAGAGCTGCGATCGACCAAGTCAGTACCCGCCCATGCCTCTAGCGCCTGAATACGGCGCGAGAAAGCGGGTTGTGTCACGTGGCGCAGTTGGGCGGAGCGGCTGAAACTGCGCGTTTCAGCCAGACTGACAAAGTCTTCAAGCCATTTGGTTTCCATAACCTCAGATTATCGCCTTGCCGCAGGCTGACGCATGGGGCCGTTTCGCATAGTCAATACAGATGAATACGCCAATAATAATGCTGTAAGAGCTCTGGCCTACATCCTTGCCAGCACTCTGCCTCCGGCTGGCGTGCACAACACGGGCAGACCGGAATCGATATTGGGCCCTGGGACACATCCCTAACTCGCTGGTACGACCCCCTGACCAGCAGGCCCAATCATTTGCTTAGCTTTTGTTTCCGATT
>JAHAYB010000507.1 GCA_018384835.1 Comamonas sp. | reverse complement strand
GCCGCCTAGGATTTATGCCTAGAGCCACAGGCTTACCGCTAGACTGTGCGCTTTTTCATTCACAGGAAAACCACCATGAGCCACAACGTCTATGACCGCTTGCAAGCCTTGAATATCAACCTCCCCCCCGTGGCAGTGCCCGCTGCCTCTTATGTGCCTTTTGTGCAGAGTGGCAATCTGGTGTTTTTAAGCGGCCATATCGCCCGCAAAAATGGCGAAGTCTGGCAAGGCCAGCTAGGCGTGAATATGGACACTGCCACCGGCCAGCAAGCGGCGCGTGCCGTGGCCATTGATTTAATGGGTACGCTGCAAGCGGCCTGCGGTGGCGATTTGAACCGCGTGCAGCGCATTGTCAAGCTGATGAGCTTGGTTAACTCCACTGCCAGCTATACCGAGCAGCACCTGGTCACCAACGGCTGCTCCGAGCTGCTGGGTGAGGTCTTTGGCGACAAAGGTGTTCACGCCCGTAGCGCCTTTGGCGTGGCGCAAATCCCCCTGGGCGCTTGCGTGGAAATTGAGCTGATAGCGGAGTTGGCCTCCTAAGCACTATGCAATCCGCCACTTCCAGCACCGTAACCAGTACCGAGGATGCCGCTGCCCCTGCGCTATTAGCTGCCTGGACAACCGTGCCCGATGCTGCCACCGCCCAGCGCATTGCCCAGGCAGCAGTGGCGCAAGGGCTGGCAGCCTGTGTGCAGCAAGACAGCATCCACAGCACCTACCAATGGCAAGGCGCGGTGCAGTCAGAGCCTGAGCTGCGCCTGCTTTTTAAAACTACGCAAGCGGCCTGGCCTGCCTTGCAAGCGCTGATTGCCCAGCTTCACCCCTATGAGCTGCCCGCTTTGTACGCTTGGCCTATCACCCATAGCAGCTCGGCTTATGCGCAATGGGTGGCAAATGCCATGCTGCCCAAGCCCCCGGCAAAGAATGCCTAAGGGCATAATCGCCCCCCATGAGCGGTAATACTTTTGGCACCATTTTCACAGTCACCAACTTTGGTGAATCCCACGGCCCAGCCATTGGCTGCGTAATTGACGGCTGCCCCCCCGGCATGGCCCTATCGGCGCAAGACATCCAGCACGACCTGGACAGGCGTCGCCCCGGCACCAGTCGCCACGTCACCCAGCGCCAAGAGCCTGACCAGGTGGAAATCCTCTCTGGCGTGTACGAGGGGCTGACCACCGGAACCCCTATCGCCCTGCTGATTCGCAACACCGACCAGCGTAGCAAAGACTATGGCGACATTCTGCGCAGCTTTCGCCCCGGTCATGCCGATTACGCCTACTGGCAAAAATACGGCCTGCGCGACCCACGTGGGGGCGGGCGCTCTTCAGCGCGACTCACTGCGCCTACCGTGGCCGCTGGTGCTGTTGCAAAAAAATGGCTAAAGCAGCAATTTGGCACCGAATTTCGCGCCTGCGTGACCCAACTGGGCGAGCTGCCCATTACCTTTGAAAGCTGGGAGCATGTGCCCCATAACCCCTTCTTCGCCCCGGTTGCTGATGTGCAGGCGCTGGAAGACTATATGGATGCACTGCGCAAAGCCCACGATAGCTGCGGCGCACGTATCCGCATCCAGGCCAGCGGCGTACCAGTTGGGCTGGGCGAGCCGATTTACGACAAACTCGATGCCGACATCGCCTACGCCATGATGGGCTTGAACGCCGTCAAAGGCGTAGAGATTGGCGCAGGCTTTGCCAGCGTAGCCCAGCGCGGCACGGTGCATGGCGACAGCCTCACCCCCCAGGGCTTTGCCAGCAACCACGCGGGTGGCGTGCTGGGCGGTATCAGCACCGGCCAGGATATTGAGGTGAGTATTGCCATTAAACCCACCAGCTCCATCCTCAGCCCGCGTGACTCGATTGATGTAGATGGTCAGCCGATTTCTGTAGTAACGAAAGGCCGCCATGACCCTTGCGTAGGCATACGCGCCGCGCCCATTGCTGAGGCACTGCTGGCGCTGGTACTGGCTGACCACGCTCTGCGCCACCGCGCCCAATGCGGGGATGTGCAGGCGGCGCTGGCTCCCATTGCTGTCAGTCTTACTAGGCCATAGACCATTGCCATGGCTAGATAAACTCCTTATGCCCTGTGGTTACTGTGGTTGCTGCTCTTCTTCGGGTCATTTATAGTTAGTGCGCTATAGCTGTACTGCGCCACTGCGCCACTGCCTCCTAAGTACAGCAATCATAGTATTTGAAACCTATAGATAAGCATAGACAAAGAGTAATCGCCGCCATCTCTAAGCATAAACAAATTATATCCAAGCATTATTTGGATTTTTGGAGATAACAATGACAATACCCCTTTCCCCCACTACTGCCATTCATGCTAGTTTACTCAGCAATATTGAAGGCCATGGCTTCAAAAAAGAAATTAATGAAAAAGAAAGTGTGGAAAAAGTAAAATCTATTGTTGAAAAATCACAAAAAAAACATGAAGAAGCTATTAAAATTTTAGAGCAAGAAAGCAACCAAGTTAATCATATATTTATTGAACTCGGTAATCTAAAAACCAAAATTTTTAATCATAAAATAAAAATTTTGGTTAACGAAGTAAAAAAAAGAAAGGCTAATGCCAGCCATCTAAAAAACCCTAGCAACTTCACAGAAAAATCAACCGATACTCAAATTAAAAAAATTCAACTTCATTCTTTAGAGGCTAAAATCAATCTAAAAATGAATGGGGGAATTGTTGGTCTCAAAGGCTCTGTGTCTGGTTCGGCAATCATCGTAAAAAAAATGGCAGTAGATGCCCAAGCAGAAAAAGCCCTAGTTAAAGCCGAAGAATATAAAGCGGAAGTAGAAAAGAAAATTCTTGAAATTAATACTAAAGTAGAAACATTTAGAATTGAATTTAAAAGACTTGTTTCTAACTGGTGGGTATTACTATCTAGCGCATTCCTATTCTTAGTAAAAATGTGTTTAATCTCCTCTATTCCATATTTTATTGCTAAATCTATGCATGTTCAGTTTGCTTATGATAGTTCTTTATTAAATTTTATTAATACCATTGCTATGACCCAATTTACAACTACAATCACAGGAATGGTACCAATTCCTGGTGCTTCAGGCGCTTCAGAACTTGTATTCCAATTAATGTTTGCTAAATTTTTCGTTGATTGTCCTCAATCAACTATAAGTGCAATTATCATTATATGGAGAGGTGTTACATTCTATTTAGGTCTTATTCTTGGTTGTATCACATTCTTTGCATATCATGAAAAACCTTCTTCTTCAGAAGCATTCAAAGGTGATCCAAGAAGAACTTTACTCGAATTACAAGTTATTAATGTTGGCAATGAAAAAACAAAAACAATTGAACTTGCTGCTCTTAGTACTCCAT
>JAHAYB010000505.1 GCA_018384835.1 Comamonas sp. | reverse complement strand
CTTCTAGGGCATGTAGCAGGCTGCCCAAGCGAAACATCTGTGGGGTTTGCGCTAGCCATTTATCGCTTCTATCCACCGTGGCCACTACACGCACCCCACCTGCACCGGTTACAGCGGTTTTTAAGGTGTCGGGAATTTTGTGTGCCAGCAGACCGCCCACACTGTCGTTCTGGCATTGCGCAATCAGTGCTTCGATTTGCGCTGGGGTAATCAGGCAGCGGGCAGCGTCATGCACCAGCACCCAGTCTTTCGGTGATGCGCCTTGAGCCAATAAGGCGTGTAGCCCGCCGAGCACACTTTGCGCCCGCGTCGCCCCCCCACAAGCGGCAGTGCTATAGCGTGAAGAAGGGTAGCGGTCTAGAAAATCATCCCCCGCTGCTACGGCGACCAAGCTGTGGCAAATGCTAGGGGCAGCGGCAAAAGCGTCTAGCGTGTAGAGCACCAGCGGGCGCTCAAGCAACAATTGGTATTGTTTGGGTAGACCGTTAGCGTTGGCGGCTGCGCTCAAGGCGCGGCTGCCGTTGCCAGCACAAGGAATCAAGCCCCAAAAGCGTGGGCTGGCGCTGCTCAAAGTTTGCGTCATGGGGCGGTATTTTAGAGGGGGAAAGAGTCTTTCATTGCCTTGAATGCACATTACGCAATTTTTTGGAATTACTTAAAAAAAGCAAAATCCAACCAGCAAAACAAAAAATAAAGCTAACTACAAAACTTCCCCGCCAAACCCATCCCACCAAAGACACCCCCAAACCTTTCTAGAATCAAGCGCCAATAGCACCATCGCCGCACTGCCCCACGCCGTGCGGCTGTTTTTGTTGCCCTTGCGCCCATTTTTGAACCCCTCCCCCAACTTCTACCCCAAGGCCATGCAGCGCTTGCTAATGGCCTTGGCAGTGCTTTGTTATGTCTTTGCCCAAACTCACCCCCGGTCAACGTTTTAACCAAACCCTGCCGCCCGAAACGGCGGATGCCCTGCTGCTGGCGCAGTTTGCCCAGCGTGAAAAAGGTGCGGGGCGCTTGGCCGCTGTGGTGTGTGCTGATGCCAGCCATGCCCGCCGCCTGTTGCAGGAGCTGCCCTTCTTCCTGCCCGGCCTGCGCTGTGCGCTGTTTCCCGATTGGGAGACGCTGCCCTACGACCAGTTCTCTCCCCACCAGGATTTAATCAGCGAGCGCCTGGCCACCCTGTGGGCGATTCGCCAGGGCGAGCTGGATGTGGTCTTGATTCCCGCTAGCACGGCGCTGTACCGGTTGGCACCACCGGCGTTTTTGGCGGCCTACACCTTCTCCTTTGCCAAGGGGCAGCAGTTGGATGAGGCCAAACTGAAAGAGCAGCTCACCCTGGCGGGCTACCAGCACGTGAGCCAAGTGGTGGGACATGGCGAATACGCCGTGCGTGGCGGCTTGATTGACCTATTCCCCATGGGGGCAGAGCAGCCCTACCGGGTGGATTTGTTCGATGACGAAATCGACAGCATCCGCATTTTTGACCCCGATACCCAGCGCAGCCAGCACGAAGTCAAAACCGTGCGCCTGCCGCCGGGGCGGGAATTTCCCATGGATGAGGCCGCGCGTAGCCAGTTTCGCAACCGCTGGCGCGAGCTGATGGAAGGCGACCCCACCAAAAGCCGCATCTACAAAGACATGGGCGCAGGCATGGCGACAGCGGGCATTGAGTATTACCTGCCCCTGTTTTTTGACAGCACCGCCACCGTGTTTGACTACCTGGGCGATAGCGCCAGCCTGGTGTTGCATGGCGATATTGCCCAGCCGCTAGAAAGTTTTTGGCAAGACACCCGCGAGCGCTGGCGCATGGTGCAGGGCGACCCAGAACACCCCGCCTTGCCGCCCGAGAGCCTGTTTTTAAGCGTGGAGCAGTTCTACGCTCTGGCCAAGCCCTATGGGCAATGGGCACTGCGCCCGGCGGCCGGTAAAGACGCTCAAAAGGATGCTGAAAGCCTTCCCGCCTGGCTGGATGGCACGGCTGCCCTGCCGCCCCTGACGGCAGAGCGCGGCGCAGACGAGCCGCTGCAGCGCCTGAAAAACCACCTCGCTAGCTTGGCAGCCGCCCCGGAAATGCCCCAGCGTTGCCTGATACTGGCCGAGAGCCTTGGCCGACGCGAAAGCCTGCTGGACTTTCTACGCGCTAGCGACCTCTATCCCCAAACGGTGGACAGCCTGCAAGCCTTCCAGCAGGGGCAAGCGCCTTTGGGCATTACCGTTGCGCCCTTGTCCAGGGGTTTTCGCTGGCAGCAGGCAGGCATTGACCTGATTACCGAAACCGAGCTATTTGCCAGCGCGGGAGCGACCCGCCGCCGCCACAAAAAGCAGGAGCAGGTCAGCGATGTGGATATGCTGATTCGCGACCTGGCCGAGCTAAAAGTGGGCGACCCCGTTGTCCACAGCCAGCACGGTATAGGCCGCTATCAGGGCTTGCTGCACATGGATATGGGGCAAACCAATACAGACGGCAGCCCCGCCCTGCAAGAGTTTCTGCACCTGGAATACGCCGACAAGGCCGCGCTGTATGTGCCCGTGAGCCAGTTGCAGCAAATCAGCCGCTACACCGGGGTCAACCCTGAATCTGCGCCGCTGCACAAACTGGGCGGCACGCAGTGGGAAAAAGCCAAGCGCAAAGCCGCCGAACAAGTGCGCGATGCCGCTGCCGAGCTGCTCAACATCTACGCCCGCCGCGCCGCCCGCCAGGGGCACGCCTTCCGCCTGAACGCGCAGGACTACGCCCAGTTTGCCGAGGACTTTGGCTTTGAAGAAACCGCCGACCAGCAAGCCGCCATTGCCGCCGTAGTGGGCGACCTGATTAGCCCCCAGCCCATGGATAGGCTGGTGTGCGGCGATGTCGGCTTTGGCAAAACCGAAGTCGCCCTACGCGCCGCCTTTGTCGCCGCCATGGCGGGCAAGCAGGTGGCCTTCCTCGCCCCCACCACCTTGCTGGCCGAACAGCACTACCAAACCCTGACCGACCGCTTCGCCAAATGGCCGGTGCGCATTGCCGAGATGAGCCGCTTTCGCACCACCAAAGAAATCAACGCCGCCTTAAAAGGCTTGGCCGAAGGCAGCATAGACATCGTGGTGGGCACGCACAAACTGCTCAGTGCCAACACCAAATTCAAAGATTTGGGGCTGCTGATTGTGGATGAGGAACACCGCTTTGGCGTGCGCCACAAAGAGGCCATGAAGCAGCTCCGCGCCGAGGTGGATGTGCTCACCCTCACCGCCACCCCCATCCCGCGCACCATGGGCATGGCGCTGGAAGGGCTGCGTGATTTATCCGTGATAGCCACTGCCCCCGAGCGGCGGCTGGCCATTAAAACCTTTGTGCGCAGTGAAAGCCAGGGGGTCATTCGCGAGGCCGTGCTGCGTGAATTCAAGCGCGGCGGGCAGGTCTATTTTCTGCATAACGAGGTGGACACCATTGAAAACCGCCGCCAGCAGCTAGAAGCCTTTTTGCCCGAAGCCCGCATTGCCATTGCCCACGGCCAGATGCCCGAGCGCGAGCTAGAGCGTGTCATGCGCGACTTTGTGGCGCAGCGCTTTAACCTGTTGCTGTGCTCCACCATCATCGAAACCGGTATCGACGTACCCACCGCCAACACCATCATCATGGCGCGGGCGGACAAATTTGGCCTGGCGCAACTGCACCAACTGCGCGGCAGGGTAGGGCGCAGCCACCACCAAGCCTATGCCTACCTGATGGTGCCTGACGTGCAAAGCTTGGCCAAACCCGCCCAGCAGCGCCTGGAAGCCATCCAGGAAATGGAAGAACTGGGCAGCGGCTTTTACCTCGCCATGCACGACCTGGAAATTCGCGGTGCAGGCGAGGTGCTGGGCGAGCACCAAAGCGGCAATATGACGGAGATAGGGTTTCAGCTCTACTACGTAATGCTGTCCGTGGCGGTGCGCAGCCTAAAGGCTGGCAAAGAGCCGGACTTGGTCTCCCCCCTGCAAGCGGCCACCGACATCAACTTGCACGCCCCCGCCCTGCTGACCAACGAGTATTGCGGCGATGTGCAACTGCGCCTGTCGCTGTACAAAAAACTGGCCTCGGCCAAAACCAGCGGCCAAATCGATGCGC
>JAHAYB010000496.1 GCA_018384835.1 Comamonas sp. | reverse complement strand
ATATTAGAATCTCTAAAAAAATTATTAATTGATAGAAGCAAGCAAAGATTCATAATCTTTGGAAGAAAAAGCTGGTGCAGCCAGTAAATCGTGAGCCAATTTGCGTTTTCTATCCATCAACGCTTGTAGTTGCACATCAAAACTGTGCTCTTCCGCACCAGGAATAACTGCGCGCGGATAATAAATATGCACGGGCTTCGTCTGTCCAATCCGATACACGCGGTCTGAGCATTGGTCTTCCACAGCCGGATTCCACCAACGCGACAAGTGAATGACGTGATTGGCTGCCGTCAAAGTCAGGCCAACACCCCCAGCCTTCGGTGACAGCAGCATCACATCAAAACCCGACTCCCGCTGAAATTTATCCACCCGTTGCTGGCGGGCATCTGTTTGCACCTGTCCATTGATCACCATAGGCATACGCAGGAGCCCATAACGGCGCTGCAACAAGAGTGGTAGTTGGTCGGCTTCTTGTAAATCAAGTGACTCCAGAAAAATCAACACTTTTTCGTTTTTTGGCGCTACTGCATCCAAAATCTGCACCATCGCCATAAACCGGGCTGAATCCTCAAATTGCAGCGCTTCATTTCCCAAGCTGCCTTCTAGCAATGCAGGATGTAAAGAGGCTTGACGCAGGGCATGGATCATTTCCAGCGTGGTGTAGCTACTCGCCGCATCTTTCAATGCCAAAGCGCGCTGGTACGCCTCAGCCTGTCGGGCAGGCATGGGCACCTGCAGCACATGTTCTTGTTTTTCAGGCAAACCATCGAGCTTTTCGGTTTTCATGCGTCGCAACAAAAGGCGGGGCGGCAGACCCGGAGCATGCTCCTCGCTTTGCCACACCAATTGACGCAAGGCCTGCACATCTGCGCCCTCGGTTTCGTATCGAGCACTGAAATCCTTCAAGTCTGCCAACGCGCCGGGCTGCACAGCATCGGCAATGCACCACAGGTCAGCCAGCCGGTTTTCTACGGGGGTGCCAGTCATGGCCAACACAAACTCAGCATTCAAGGCTTTAACCGCATGGGTCATGCGGGCCTTGGGTGATTTGATTTTTTGCGCTTCGTCCAGTACGACGGCAGCAAACGGAATTGCGCCAAAGCTCAGTTGGTAATCAGACACTGCCTCGTAATTTGCTAGCACCACGTCGGCAGAGCCCAGACGTGCTGTGTCCAGGCCCGCTGTGCCGTCGCTGTGTTTGCCTCGCTTGAGGTATTTGAGATGCTCACCATAAGCGCGCACCAAGCTACCCAAGCCGGGTGTCATCAAATGGACATCGATCTCGGCTTCCCAGTTGCGCAGCAGACCCACCGGGGCAATCAAAAGCAAGGGCTTGGTGGGAATGTGTCCAGCCTGCATTTGTTCGCGCAGCCAAAGACAAAAGGCCAGTGCCTGAAAGGTCTTACCTAGGCCCATGTCGTCGCACAGCATGGCACCGTGTGAGCCTTGGCACCAATGCTGCTGCAGCCAGGTGATGCCAAATTCTTGGTGCTTTTTAGGACGCGTTTTTAACCCAAAAGGCAGCACCTGCTGCCCAGGACGCTGGGCAGTGGTAGTGCGTGCAAAAGAGGTTTCATCCAGATTGGTTTCGATGATGAGAACGTTTTTGACACTCTCTGTATCGCCTGTTTGCAACTTCTGCGTGCCTTCTTCACGGGTCATGACGTGGTGCAACTGCTGCAACGCTGTGGCATTGGCTGGGGTAGCAGCCACGGTTTGGTCGGCAATGGTAATCGTGCTTTGACCTTGCGCTAGTGCAGTGTGCATGTCGCCCAGTGCTTGCTCTAACGTTGCGATGTCCAGAGGTAGCTCCACACCACCCAGTCGTACACCAGCTGCCACGGGCGCGCCCCAGCTTTTTGGTTCAATCTTGATCCACGGCAGCAGCGGTGCTTGCCATTCGCCCACATCACGCACCCGCTCGGCAAAGCGCTCGGTTTCGACAAACACAGTGGGGGCGGACTCTTCTGTGCCCATGTACTCGCGCAATACCGCCTCGGGGTACATGGCAGCGCGTTTGCGCACATGTGCGGGCGCACGCCGCAGTTGCTGCACGGCAGCCAGTGCCTGCTGCAACGGCTCATCCACCACCACATAGGTGCCTTGATTGAGGGCAAAGGCCGAAGCACCACCAGGCAATTGATCCAGGCGTTTGGGAAATAACGCCTCATCGCTTTCCAATAAAGCGCGTACTTGCTGTGTGCCTTCTCCTTCGTCAGCACGACGAGAGTTCAAAAGTACGGGATCAAGCTGCACATCCCCATGGCTATCGGTTTGGATGGCGAAGGTCAGTGCCGTTGCCGTCACCACCCGTAGATTGCGCAAGAAACCATCGGTCAACTGGTCGGATGCGGTATCGCCCAAGGTCTGACGAATGTGCGCCCAAATGCGGAACTGTTCTTCGTATCCGCTGCCGCTTGCCTGGTTGAACAGCTCCACCAAACCCAGCACCTCAAACATGGGCGAAGCAATGCGATAGGGTCGGTCTTGCCATGTGAGCCACAGGCCGTCGGTTTGCACATCGCGGGCAGCCACCGTCTTTCCTGGTTGCAACCAACGCACGGTAATGCTGGCACCGGGCTTGCCCAGAGCACCGCTCAGGCGCAAGTCAAACCCCAAAGGAGTATTGGGCGGCAAGCTCAAGACTGTGGCGACAGAAACCGACCAAGTTGCCACCACTGCGGCAGGAACCGTGAGCGTGTTGGCCTGCAAAGCCTGCGAGTCATCGGCCAGATAGATCGACAACGCCGCTGCGGCATGGATGGGCAAGGCTTCAAGCCACTGTGCCACTGTGCATGGCAGTGCCC
>JAHAYB010000471.1 GCA_018384835.1 Comamonas sp. | reverse complement strand
TTACTGAGCAATGCCGTCAAATTTACGCAAACAGGCGTTGTCACGCTGAACGTGGCCTACACCCCAGATGCGCAGTTACAGCTCTCGGTGCAAGATACCGGCATTGGCATGAGCGAAGAGCAGTTGGCGCGTATTTTTGACCCCTTTGCCCAGGCCGATGCCTCCACCACCCGCCGCTTTGGCGGCACGGGGCTAGGAACCACCATTGCCCGCCAACTGGTGCAGCTTATGGGCGGGGACATTACGGTGAGCAGTCAGCAAGGGCAAGGTTCGCAGTTTTGCGTTCACCTCTGGCTAGAGCTGGGACGCGCCGTTGGCAAAGAGGCCGAGGCCGTGGTGCAACTGCCGCCACTGCGCATCCTGGCCGCTGATGACATCCCCGACAACCTAGAGCTGCTGCAACTGGTGCTCCAGCGCCATGGCCACAGCATCCGCACCGCCAGCAACGGCCTAGAGGCCACGCGGCTTTATGAGCAGCAGGAACAGGCGTTTGACATTATTTTGATGGACTTGCACATGCCGCAAATGGACGGTTTTGATGCCGCCCGCAGCATCCGCCGCTACGAGCAGCAACACCAGCGCAGCGCCACCCCCATCCTGGCCTTATCGGCTAGCGTGCTGGAAGAAGACCGCGTGCAAGCCAAGCAAGCCGGTATGCAAGGCTTTACGCACAAGCCTATCCACCTGCCCACCTTGCTTAAAGAGATACAGCGCGTACTGGGCTTAGAAAACAGCACCAGCACCAGCGCCGGTACAACGGCACAGAGCGCGAGCAGCACCAGAACCAGCACCAGCACCAGCACCAGCACCAGCACCGCTGCCGACATCCTGCCCCCCACCCTGTGGAATAAGGCAGCGGCGCTAGATTTGTGGGGCAGCCAAGAGGCGTGGCAACAAGCCCTGCAACGCTATATGCAGCAGCACCAAGCGGCTCCTGAGCGCCTAGAACAGCTCTGCGCCCAAGCCGATTGGCCGGCACTCAAAGCGCTCGCACACAGCTTGCGTGGTGTGGCTGCTAACTTGCAGCTATTGCCCATCCAGGCAGCCTTGCAAGCCATTGAGCAAGCCGTGCGCCAGCAGCCCGCACTACAGCCGCCAACGCCTGTGCAGTTGGCGGCCTTTGCACAGGCTTGGCAGCAGGTGCAGCAGGCGCTGTTTGCGGCCACTGCGGCTACTGCGGTCGATGGCTCCCCGTCTGCTACAACAGCCCCCCCGTCAACCAGCATCACCCTGGATGAGCCACAGCGCCAAGCGTTAGCCACCCTGTTGGCGACACTACAGGCTGATTTAGCCTGCGGCCAGCTTCCCAGCGAAGAGCTGCTCGCCCAGGTCAGCGACCTCATCGCCAACCACCATAGCCTGCAAGCCCTGCAAGAAGCGCTAGAACAATTTGACTTCAACCAAGCCCAGCAGCATCTGCAAGCCCTGCAAGCCTTAGCAGCGGCGGCTTAAAGCGGCGGCTTAACTAAGCAAGCACCCTTGGGCAGTGCGGCGGCACTAGGGCGCTGGGGCGCTAGGGTGGGGCTTGCCTACAGCGCCGCCCTAAAGGCACTGCTATCAGCGGCGGCTTGCTCTAGGCGCTGCGCTAGCGTGCCGCACACCAGCTCGCACAGGGCATCCACGCTGGGGTCGCTTAGGCGGTAATAGGCACTAGTGCCACGGCTTTCGCGCTGCACCATGCCCTGCTTGGTCATCAGCGAGAGGTGGCGCGAAACATTGGCCGCCGTGTAGCCACAGGCCAGCGCCAGCTCACCCACGTTGTGCTCGCCCGTGCGCAGCAGGTTCAGGATGCGCAGGCGCGTTGGCTCAGACAGCACTTGAAAATAAGCGGCTACTTGCTCTAAGGCTTGGGGGGGCAGGTCTTTCATTGGGGTTTTTCCTTTCCATGGTTGACAAAATTATGCTAGATTGTTGCATAATTAGCTGTTTGATTAAATAATCAACCGTCAAAAAATATAAATAGCTTGCTGTGAATGTTGTGAAGGAATTGTGTATGCTGATGAAACCCCTGCATAGGCTGATTAGGCTAACTAGGCTGATGCCCATTTTTGCCCTGGGGGCGATGGTGGGGACAGGCACTTCGGCATTGGCTCAGGCCGATGAGGGGCAGACCCCGTCCCCCCTGTCGTACTTTACCGTGCAGGCCGCTGGGCAAGGCGCTTGGCGCAGTCAAGATGCCAAGGTCGAGGCACTGCGCGATGCGGCGCTCTCGGCGCAAGTGGCTGGTGCGATTACCTCAGTGCGTGTGCGAGCGGGTGAGCACGTCAAAGCAGGCCAAGAACTGCTGCGTATTGATAGCCGCATGGCCAGTCAAGGAGCCGCCGCCAGCGCCGCGCAAGTGGCCGCTGCTCAAGCGCAACTGGCCGTAGCCAGCAAAGAATACGAGCGCCAGCAGCAGCTATTCGCCAAGCGCTATATAAGCCAAGCCGCACTCGATAACGCCAAAGCCCAGTGGCAAGCCAGTCAAGCACAGGTACGCGCTCTGCAAGCACAGGCCGGCGTAGCCAGTACCCAGTCGGGTCTGCACACGATTACCGCGCCGTTTGCCGGTGTGGTAGCCAGCGTACCCGCTACGCAGGGCGATATGGCCATGCCCGGCGGCAAGCCCCTGGTGCAGATGTACGACCCCAGCGCTTTGCGTATCACGGCAGCGCTCAGTCAAGCGCAAGCGCAGCAATTGCAGGCCGGTGTGCCGGTGCAGGTTGAACTGCCCGATGTCCTACCTCAGCGCCTAGAAATTGCCCCCGAGCAAGTGCAAATCCTGCCCACCGCCGACCCGCTGGCGCACACCGTGCCCGTGCGCGTCCTGCTACCCACAGATTTACCTCAGCGCCTGACCCCGGGCATGTTCGCCCGTCTGTGGTGGCAAGGACAGGCGCAGATTGCCGAGGTGCTGATTCCCCAAAGTGCCGTGATACGCCGCGCCGAACTGGTCG
>JAHAYB010000459.1 GCA_018384835.1 Comamonas sp. | reverse complement strand
TGGCAGCCCGCAAAGCAATGGGAAAAAGGAAGTTGAAAGCTATTGCTGATCGTGGCTACTACAGCAGCCAAAGTCTCAAGACTTGTGAAGATGCGGGTATTGCAGCATTGGTTCCCAAGCCTATGACGTCCAATGCCAGAGCAGAAGGCAGATTCGACAAAACAGATTTCGTTTACATCCCTTCAGATGACCAGTACCAATGCCCGGCAGGGCAGCGAGCGGTCCACCGCTTCAGTCGTGAAGAGGCTGGGTTGCAGATACGTATTTATTGGTCAAGTGCTTGCCCTGACTGTCCAATGAAGGCACAGTGCACAACAAGCCAACATCGGCGCATTAGACGTTGGGAGCACGAAGAGGTGATGGAGAAAGTTCAGCAACGGCTGGACCAAATGCCGCATGCCATGACGGTCCGAAAAAGGACCGTTGAACATGTCTTCGGCACGCTCAAGCACTGGATGGGTTGGACGCACTTCCTTACCCGGGGAATCCAGAACGTGGCCACTGAAATGAGCTTGAACGTGTTGGCATACAACTTCAAGCGCGTGCTCAGCATCCTGGGCTTCGAGAAGACAAGAAAAGCAATGCAGTTGTTGAGCGCATAGGCGCTATTTGCATTGGAAACATACCTAGCCAGTATCAAAAACGGGCTGGAAATCGCTTTAACGCAGCACTGACGAAGAAAATTCACCTAAATCGGCAAAGCCGCATCTTCTACTTGCGTCAATCTGGCTTCACTGAGAGTTTTTACACAGCCTCCAGCGATTGCTGCCAGTCACGTTAGCAAGACCAAGAGCTGCTTTCAGTCTAATAGTGGTCATCCCATGTACCACTGCTGTTGATCCTCAACGGCTGCTTTCGGGTGAGTAACGGGCGGTGAGCCCCAGGTTAGTCAAGCTGGCGTTGAATATCCGCTATCACAGGATATGTAGTGGTGCGCTTAGAGCGGCTAACACTACTTATCGTTGAAGCGCTGCGAAGCATTTATGCTTCGCAGCCGTATGTCTCGTGCCCCCGTCAGTAAAGGTAAGCGAACCATTAGTGATGAGGCCGCCCTCAATGGAATCTTGTTTGTTCTACACACCGGCATTCCTTGGGAGGATTTACCTCAAGCTTTGGGCTATGGCAGCGCCATGACGTGTTGGCGGCGCTTGCGTGATTGGAGTGCTGCCGGCGTATGGGAAAAGCTGCACCAAACCATGCTGGTTCGCCTTCGCGAACATGACCAAATTGATTGGAACCGAGCCAGCATTGATGGTTCTTCGGTGCCAAGCCCCCGGGGGGTCAAGAAACAGGCCCCAACCCCACTGATAGAGGAAAGTTAGGCTCCAAACGACACATCATCGTAGATGCTCAGGGCATCCCATTGGTCGTCCTTGTGAGTGGAGCCAACAGGCACGACTCGAAGATGTTTGAGCCGTGTGTGGATGCCATACCTGCAGTCAAATGACTGCAAGGCCGCCCTCGCAGGCGGCCCTACAAGCTTCACGCAGACAAAGGCTACGACTACGCCCGCTGCAGGGCTCACCTGAGAAAGCGTGGAATCCTCAGCCGCATCGCAAGACGTGGTGTCGAAAGCAGCGAGAAACTGGGAAGGCATCGCTGGGTCGTGGAGCGCACACATGGGTGGTTTGCTGGGTTTGGGAAGCTGCGCATACGCTTCGAAAGGCGGCTGGACATACACCTGGCCTTGCTCAAATTAGCCGCAGCAATCATCTGTGCACGTTTCGTTGACCGGTTGTGTTAGGTTCTATGTTTTCAGTCAAGCAGTTTTCGGCAATAACTGCTCTGGATTGAACTGGGCAGAGCCTTTCCAAACTGCAAAGGCCACGCGCAATAACTTGCGTCCCAAGATCACCAGCGACTCTGTCGTTGAGAACCCTTTGGC
>JAHAYB010000454.1 GCA_018384835.1 Comamonas sp. | reverse complement strand
GGCAGGCGGGCGCTGGCTAGGCGTTGGGCGGCAATGGCGGGGTCTAGGTCAAACCATAGGGTGATGTGGGGTTGCAGCAGGTCTGCGCCCTGCTCTAAACGTAGGCACATGCGCTCAATGACCAGTAGATCTTCCCAGGCTAGGCCGCGCCCCGCGCCTTGGTAGGCAAAGCTGGCATCGGCAAAGCGGTCGCTGATGACGACTTGCCCCTGCGCCAAAGCCGGTGCAATGACTTGGCGGATATGGTCACGCCGGGCGGCAAAGACCAGCAGGGCTTCGGTTAGAGCATCCATGTCTTGGTGCAGTAGCATTTCGCGCAGTTGCTCAGCCAAGGCTGTGCCGCCGACCTCGCGGGTTAGGGTCACGCGGCGGCCTTGCGCTTCAAAGGCTTGCGCCAGGGCTTGGATATGGGTGGATTTGCCCGCGCCATCAATGCCTTCAAAGCTGATGAACAGCCCCTGACGAGGGCTGTGGCTAGGGCTAGATGGGGCATGGTGCGGATTCACGGGGGAAAGCTCCTTAGACACAAAAAACCATTCAGAAAACCGATTCAAAACCAAAGCTATTTGCCACGGATGTAGCGGTTGACGGCGCGATTATGTTCATCCAACGTGCGGCTAAATTGGCTGCTGCCATCGCCTCGGGCGACAAAGTAGAAGGCATCGGTAGCCGCTGGTTGCACCGCCGCCCACAGTGAGGCTTTGCCCGGCATGGCAATTGGGGTGGGCGGTAAACCAAGGCGGGTATAGGTATTCCAGGGGGTATCGGTTTGCAGGTCACGCTTGCGGATGCGGCCTTGGTAGGCTTCGCCCATGCCGTAAATCACCGTGGGGTCGGTTTGCAGCAACATGCCTTTGCGCAGGCGGTTGGTAAAGACTCCGGCAATGGTGGCACGGTCGCTGGCTAGGCCGGTTTCTTTTTCGACAATGCTGGCCAGAATCAATGCCTCTTCTGGGGTTTTTAACGGGGAATTGTCGGGGCGCTGCTCCCAGGCCAGCGCTAGGCGTTTGTCCATAGCGGCGGCGGCGCGGCGCAGCACGGCCAGGCTGCTACTGCCCTTGGCGTAGGTATAGGTGTCGGGGAAGAAGCGCCCCTCTGCGGCCATGCCTGGTTTGCCCAAGGCTTGCATGATGTCGGCCTCGCTCAAATCAGCGGTGTCTTGCTGCAAATGTGGGTCTTTGGCTAGGGCGACGCGCATTTGGCGGAACGTCCAGCCCTCTACAAAGGTGATGGCGCGTAGGCTTTCCTCACCGCGCACTAGCTTGCTCAATAGGCTTTTGGGGGTGATGCCGCTAGTTAGCTCGTAATTGCCAGCGCGTATCTGGCGGTCTTGCCCCGATAGGCGAAACCAGGCGTACAGCCAGCGGGCATCGGTCTGCACCCCGGCTTGCACCGCTGCCTGAGCAACCGCTCTGGGCGTGCTGCCGGGTTCAATCTCTAGTTCTAGCGTGGGTTGGCTTAGGGGCAGGGCTTGCTCCAGCCACCAAAAAGCGCCAGCACCAGCCGCAGCCAGTGCCAGCAATAAGCCCATTAGCAGCATCGCAATACGTCGCACAAGCCCCTTGCCCCCATCTGATTAAAAAGCCTAGCATCATAATTCAGCCATGACTGTTACAACTCTACGCCCTCTTCCCGCCGTTGATGTGAACGCTGTCAGCGGTGCTTGTCCCCTGCCCCACCTGGGGCTGATTCGCGCCCAAGGAGCGGATGCTGCGCAGTTTCTGCACAACCAGCTTTCGCAAGATTTTCTTAATCTGGATGCCCAGCACGCCCATTTAGCGGCTTTTTGCAATGCCAAAGGGCGTATGCAGGCCAGTCTGCTGGGTGTAAAGCTGCAAGACGATGAGTTATTGCTTATCTTGAGCCGGGACTTGCTAGAACGCACCCTCAAGCGCCTGCGCATGTTTGTGTTACGCGCCAAAGTGCAACTGAGCGATGCCACGGCAGACTACGCCCTGTGGGGGCTGCTAGGCCATGCTGTGCCGCAAAGCCTGGCTGATGCTGCCGAGCCTGGGCGTGTTTTTCACACCGAAGCGGGGCGCTTTATCAGCCTTTACCCAGCAGCGGGGCAAGTGGCACAGGCTTTGTACCTAGCGCCTGCCCCCTGCTCTGCCCCACCGCAGCCAGAGCACAGCCCTGCCCTGTGGCAATGGGCGCAGGTGCTCAGTGGCATTGCCACCCTTAGCGCCCCGGTGTTTGAGCAGTTTGTGCCGCAAATGCTCAATTACGAATCCGTGGGCGGGGTAAATTTCAAAAAAGGCTGCTACCCAGGGCAAGAAATTATTGCCAGAAGCCAGTTTCGCGGCAGCATCAAAAGGCGGGCTTTTATTGCGAGTAGCAATCAGGCTTTAGAGGCTGGGCAGGACGTATTTAGTGCCCAGCGTCCAGATCAGCCTGTGGGTGTGGTGGTGCAGGCTGCACCGGCTCCGGCTCCGGCATTTGCGCAAGCGTCTGAGCAGGCGCAGTATTTTGCAATTGTTTCCATGCAAATCAATGCGCTGGATGAGGAGGGTGGTTTGTTTGCTGGGGCAGTAAATGGTGCTGTTTTAGATATCTATGAGCTGCCCTACTCCTTGCTGGAAGATATTTGAGCTGATTTAAATATTCTTAAACATTCATTCACACAACATAAGGATTTCATATGTCTGAAAGAGTTAACCTCGGTAAATCTGCACCTGCGCTGTATCAAACGGTTCTTGAGCTTGAGCGGCTTGCTTCTGAAGCTTTGGCAGCAGCAGGTATTGCGAAAGGCTTTTCGCATCTTTTACGGCTGCGAGCCTCTCAAATCAATCAATGCGCTTTTTGCATCAGAATGCACACGCGAGATGCCTTGGCCAGTGGCGAATCCAGTGACCGTGTTGCTGTTATTGCTGCATGGGAAGAAACGGCATACTTCACTCCCAAAGAGCGTGCTGCATTGGAGCTGGTTGAGGCAATTACATTAGTCTCTGAGGAGCAAGTGCCCGATATGGTCTATGCACAAGCCGCTGCAAACCTCTCCCCAGAGGAAGTATCTGCTATTGAGTGGCTTGCAATTGTTATCAATACTTGGAACCGTATCGCTATTGCTAGCCGCTACCCTGTTACAGCCTAAGCGCACTGGTTGATAGGTATTTTTTTTAGGCTTGCTTTTTGGGCAAGCCTTAATTTATACAACCAACTACGAATCTAATTAAAGCTGCTAGTTGTTGAAAACTCTCCTGTCATGGAACTCTATCGAGGCCGTATGTATCACCACATTCTTCAGTTCTGGTTTCACGAAACTTCCCCATCCCAGTGGTGGGAGAAAAACCCTGTATTCGCTCAACTCATCACAACACGCTTCGGCGAAGTACATCGTCAGGCTTCACGCGCAGAATTATTTGAGTGGCGAACCAGCCCACAAGGTAGGCTTGCGGAAATTATTGTGCTGGATCAATTTTCAAGAAATATATATCGCGGTAGCGCTCGCGCTTTTGAGAATGATGTATTGGCATTAGCCCTGGCTCAAGAAGCTGTTGCCTGCAAGGCTGATTGGGAACTCAAGACGGAGGAGCGGGTATTCCTGTACATGCCATATATGCACAGCGAATCGAGATTCATTCATGGGGTTGCAGAGCGTCTATTTAAGGAGCGTGCCCCACAAAGCAGCTACGACTTTGAGCTAAAGCATAAAGAAATCATTGATCGATTTGGGCGGTATCCACACCGCAATGCCGCGCTTGGCCGCGAGTCAACGGCGGAAGAGAAAATATTCCTCACTCAGCCAGGCTCCAGTTTTTAGCGCAAGCGTAAAAGCTGGTCTAATTTTGTTGTGAACACTGGTTGGTTATTATTTTTTTTAGCTTAAAAATCAATCACTGCGTTATGTCTATTCAGGCGAAAAGCGATAAAAAAACCCGCCTAATCCGCACGCTGCAAAGCGCTGGGTTAGGCGGTGATTGGGTAGCGACTATGCAGCCGCCGTTAAAG
>JAHAYB010000443.1 GCA_018384835.1 Comamonas sp. | reverse complement strand
TGGCAGCGGCGACTTGCCCCTCCAGGCTTTGCAGGCGCTGCTGCATGTCTTGCAGTGTTTGGCGCAGTTGGGTGTTCAGGGCTTGCAGGTGCTGGTTGTGGGTTTGCACCATGCTGAGTTTTTTGTGCAGCTTTTGGCTTTCTTCATAAGCGGGCAGGCTGGCTTTGAGTTCGGCCAGGTCTTGCGCCAAAAAGGCAATGTGCGAATCTTTGCTGATTACCATGGCGCGTTGCTGCACCAACTGGCTTTGCACTTGCGTCAGCTCGGCGGCTTTTTCTGCCAGGGCGCGGGTGCTGCGCTCTTGGGCTTTGCCTAGCTCGCGTGCCAGGGTGCTGTTTTCTTGGCTCAGGGCTTGCAGTTGGGCAATGTCCAGGCGCACAGCAGCGCCTGCTTGGTGTTGCAGCATGTGCATATCGCGCAAGACCACCTCTTGCAGGGCATCGTCGCAGCGCGGGTGGGTAAGAGCCGCCCAAAACGGGCCAGCCACATCGCCACGGCGCACGGCATCGCCCCACAGTTGCGCTACGGCGCGGGCATCTTTGGCTTGGCGAAAGCTGGCAATCTGGGCGCTGTAGCGGGTTTCTAAATCTTTTTGCAGCAGTTGCGAGAGGCGGTTGCGCGCCCCGCATTCGGCCACCGCGCCTACGTGGATTTCATAGTCATCGGCCACGGCCTTGCCGCCCAGAAACTTATTGACCAACTGGCGCAGCCGGGGCAGAGAAAAACACACCCCCACCACTGGGCAATGGCAGGCGGCAGGCAGCTCCCACAAACGGCGGCGGCGTGAGCCAGCAGAAGCAGCGGGGGCGGTAGAGCAGGCATCGCACATAAAAAATCATCCTCCAGACGGCACGGCGTAACAAGACACAGAACAAAGCAAAGCAGGGGGCTGCTTAAACCACATGTATTCTAAATGAGAATTGTTATCATTTATTGTATCTGTGCCTAGGGAAGTCCCTGAACTGGCGATAAAAAAACCCAGCGCCCTGAAACAGGGGGCTGGGTTTGCTGCAAGAGCGCTGGGGCACTTACATGGTTACATGGGCGAGGTGCGCTTGCTGCCGCCGGGGGTGTAGGAGTAATACACATAGGCTTTTTGGCGCACCTGGCCTGCGCGGTACTGTTGCCAGACTTCGGGGTTGACATCCTTGTCCCACAGCAGGGCGCGGCCTTGCTGCTGTTGCTCATCGAGCTGGGGCTTGTCTTTTTTCAGCTGGGCGATGAAGTCGGTCGCATCCGAGGTGTAGTGTGGGCGGGCAAAAATCGACATGAAAAAATCCTTTGCTTTGTATGCTTGGGGCAGGTAACAGCCAAAATGGCTAATTTTAACGGTTCCACCATGCTTACCTTGCAAGCCAGGGATGCAGGCCGTAGATGTTTTGATTACAGAAGGAAAAAGATGGATAGCAAGCTGCAACAACCGCCACTGCCACTACCAAAATTAACAAAACCAGAACGCCGCAGTGGGGGCTGGCTGGGCTGGCTGGCCGGTGCGGCGAGCGTGCTGGCGCTATTAAGCGCTTGCGACCAGCAGCGTATTGATGCCTTGGAAGAAGGCTTGGCCACCGAGGCCGATGTACGCGCCCAGTTTGGCGAGCCTGCCACCATCTGGCCAGAGCGTGACGGTAGCCGCACCCTGGAGTAC
>JAHAYB010000430.1 GCA_018384835.1 Comamonas sp. | reverse complement strand
CCTGCGGCTCCAATACCAAGGCACGGGCAATAGCCAAGCGCTGGCGCTGGCCACCAGAAAACTCGTGTGGGTAGCGTGCCAGTAGTTGCTCGGCTTCTTCTGCTGCTGCGGCCTCTTCTGCTTCTGCTGCCGCTGCTGCTTCTTTGACCGCATACAGCCCAACGTTTTGCAGTGCTTGCAGCACACGCTGGCGGCGTTCTTGCGCACCGAGTTGCGCGGCATGAACGCGCAAGCCCTCACCCACAATGTCTAGCACCGTCAGGCGCGGCGAGAGCGCAGAAAACGGGTCTTGAAACACCACCTGCACCCAGCGGCGCAGTGCTTGATTGGCGGCAGTGTTGCGCGTGGCCGGTTGCTGCCAGCTTTGCCCGTTCAACTGCAACACCCCTTGGCTAGGCAGCAGCCCCAGCACCGCCTGCGCCAAAGTGGATTTGCCCGAGCCAGACTCCCCCACCACGGCCAAGGTCTGCCCTTGGCGCAGGGTAAAGCTGGCATCGCGCACGGCCATCGTCGCCCCCTTTTGCCACCAGCCGCGCAGCCCCGGCAAGGCGCTGGGGTAGCTGACGCACAAGTTGCTGGCTTGTAGGTGGATGGGCGTATCCGCATCTGCAAGCGCTGGGGCAATATTGCGCTGCGGGCGGCTACTGAGCAGCTTTTGGGTATAGGGGTGGCGTGGTTGGCTGAACAACTGCGCCACCGCACCCTGCTCCACCAGATGGCCGTGCTGCATTACCACGGCGTGGTCAGCAAAATGGCGCACCAGAGGCAAATCGTGGGTGATAAGGAGCAGTGCCATACCGGTTTGGCGCTGCAAGTCGGCCAGCAGCTCCAGCATTTGCGTGCGTAGCGCCACGTCCAGAGCGGTGGTTGGCTCATCAGCGAGTAGCAGTTGGGGTTGGGCGGCAAGGGCCATGGCAATCATGGCGCGTTGGCGCTGCCCGCCCGAGAGCTGATGCGGCCACGCCTGCGCCCGCTGCGCTGGCTCACCCATGCCCGTGGCGGCCAGCAGCTCCAGCACCTGCGCCTGCGCCGCTCTTTTGCCCAGCCCTTGCTTGAGCTGCAAGACCTCGGCAATCTGCGCACCAATGCGCATCAAGGGGTTGAGCGCGGTCATCGGCTCTTGAAAAATCATGGCGATTTCGCTGCCCCGCACGGCCAGCAATTCGCGCTCAGAGAGGGCGAGCACATCGCGCCCATGCAGCAGCGCCCGCCCGCTGACTCGCGCTTGGGGCAGCAGACCGAGCAGCGCCAGCGCCGTCACCGTCTTGCCAGAGCCTGATTCGCCCACCAGCGCCAGCTTTTCGCCCGCCCGCAGGCTAAAGCCCACTTGCTGCACGACCTGCTTGTTGCCAAAGTGAATGTTGAGGCCATCGACTTGCAGCAAAGGCGGGGGCTGAGGGGAGGCGGGGGCTATAGCTGTGGCTGCGGCTGCGGCTGCGGGGATTGGGGTGGGTGCTTGCTGCTGCCTCATGCTGCCTGGCCTTTGCGTGGGTCTAGCGCGTCGCGCAGAGCATCGCCCATAAACGTTAATAACAACAACGTTGTGACTAAGACGGCAAATGTAGAAAGCGAAATCCACCACGCATCCACATTGTTTTTGCCCTGCGACAGCAATTCGCCCAAACTTGGTGTACCAGGGGGCACGCCCAAGCCTAGAAAATCCAAAGAAGTCAGCGCCAAAATAGCCGCACTCATACGAAATGGCAGAAAAGTGACCACCGGTGTCATGCTATTGGGCAGAATATGCCGCCAAATAATTTCCCGATTGGAAACGCCCAAAGCACGCGCAGCTTTGACATAATCGAGCTGGCGATTGCGTAAAAACTCTGCACGCACATAATCCGATAACCCCATCCAGCCAAATAACGATAGCAGCACCAGCAGCAAGCCAAGGCTAGGAGCGAGCACAGCGCTGAAAATAATCAGCAGATACAGCTCAGGCATAGACCCCCAAATTTCTATAAAGCGCTGAAATACCAAATCTATTTTTCCGCCAAAAAACCCCTGTATGGCTCCTGCTATGATGCCTAGTACCACACCCACCGCCGTCAGCGCCAAAGCAAATAAAGCACTGATGCGAAAACCATAAATTAACTGTGCCAGCATATCGCGCCCACGCTCATCAGTGCCTAGCCAGTTGGCTTTAGAGGGCGGCGCGGGATTGGGTGCTTGGGCAAAATAATTAAGCGTCTGCGCCCCATAGCGATTGGGGGTAAACAGTGCCCAGTTGCCATTTTGAGAAAGTTGTGCTTGGATAAATGGGTCCAAATAATCGGTGGCCGTCTGAAAATCACCGCCAAACGTGGTTTCAGGATAATCATGCCAGAGCGGCGTATAAAACTCACCGTTATAGCGCACCAACAAAGGGCGGTCATTGCTCATCAACTCTGCCCCTAAACTCAGCAGCAGCATACAAGCAAATGCCAGCAAGCTATAAAAACCTAAGCGATTGCGCCGAAACTGCTGCCATGCGCGGCGGCTGGGGGAGAGGCTTGTATTGAGGGGGATTTTATTTTTTTGATTCATTTAACAATAAAATTTGGGTATATGTTAAAAAATTATTTAATACATCATCAACCATATATCTTCCCAGAATTTTGAATATTTTCTATAATACCAGCACGCGCCTGATCCAGTTCCATTTTTTCGCTAAAAATCATCGCTTCATACATATCGGTGTTTCCGTCTAATGCCCACCAACGCTGGCCTGTCGTTAAAATTTGGTATTGCATGACTGTAGAAATTGCACGAAAATCCAATAAATCCACGGGGGCAGATAATTTTTCTTCTAAAATAGAGGCTATATTCCACAGCGCAATAGGGTCAGCATAGGCGGGTACAAGAACAGCCATATCCCAATCACTATCGGGGTGGAGGCATCCATGAATGCGGCTACCAAATCCATAAACAGCCATTAAGCTAGGAAGCTGATTTTTAAGCACTTGCACAATGGTATCGATATGTTCTTTTGGAATATGATTTTTCATCATCAATCAAACTTCACACGCGGGTCAACCCACACATAGCATAGGTCTGAAATCAATTTGGTTGCCAAGCCAATCAAGGTGAATAAATACAGTGTACCAAGCACAACCGGGTAATCGCGCCGGATAACGCTTTCATAACTTAGCAGGCCAAGGCCATCTAAAGAAAATAGGGTTTCTATCAAGAGTGAACCCGTAAAAAACGCCCCTACAAAAGCAGCAGGGAAGCCGGTGACAATCGGCAGTAGTGCATTGCGCATCACATGGCGGTAAAGCACTTGGCGCTCACTCAAACCCTTGGCGTAGGCGGTGAGGACATATTGCTTGCGTATTTCTTCCAGAAAAGCATTTTTTGTGAGCATGGCCGTGACGGCAAAGCTACCCGCCACCATGGCAGTCACTGGCAAAGCAATATGCCAAAGATAATCCACCACCTTCCCCCACACGCTCAAATCCTGCCAATTGGATGAGGTTAACCCCCGTAATGGAAACCATTGCAGTTGCCCACCAAAAATAACCAATAATGCTACACCCAGCACAAAGCCGGGAATAGCATAGCCTATCAAAATGATTAAAGTGCTAATAAAATCAAAGCGCGAACCTGCCCGCACCGCCTTCGCCACTCCCAAAGGCACAGCCACTAAATAGCTAATAAAAAATGTCCACAGCCCCAAGCTGATAGAAACCGGCAGTTTTTCCTTAATAAGCTGCCACACGTCTTTATTCTGAAAAAAACTGCGCCCTAAATCAAACCGGGCAAACTGCCCCAGCATCTGTAAAAAACGCTCGTGAGCCGGTTTATCAAAACCGTATAGCGCTTTGATATGCGCGATACGCTCCTCATCCACCCCTTGAGCGCCGCGATAGGCCAGGCCACCGCCCTCAGCGCCTGCGCCCATGCCGGCTTTGGCCTCGGCCAGGTACTGCTCTACGGGGCCGCCTGGCACAAATTGAATCACCACAAAGGTCAGCAATAGCACGCCCAGCAAGGTGGGCAGCATCAGCACAAGGCGCTTGAGAATGTAGGCAAACATAGCTGCTGATTATGTTTCAATCCATCTCTAGGCCGTCAAAAAGCCTCTTCAAACCGATTGACGCGGCGCAGCGGCTTGAACATCGCCATCCACGCCCCCACTACGCCCAAGGTACACAGACTGCCCACCACCGCTGCGGGTACAGTGCCTAGCCAGGCAGCACTGGTTCCGGCGCGAAACTCGCCCAGCTCGTTGGAAGAGCCAATAAACAGCATGTTGACGGCATTCACCCGCCCGCGCATGTCATCTGGGGTAGCAAACTGCACCAAGGCTCCGCGCACATAAACGCTGACCATATCTGCCGCGCCCGCCACCATTAGCGCTGCAAACGACAGGGCAAATACGGTAGATAAAGAAAACACCAAATTCGCCAGCCCAAACACCGCCACCGCCGCAAACATCACAGGCCCTACACGGCGGTTAAATGGCCGTATGGACAGATACAGCCCCGCCCCCACCTCGCCCAGCGCCATTGCACTGCGCAAAGCACCCAAGCCTTCGGGGCCGACATGCAGCACCTCTTGGGCATAAATGGGTAGCAGGGCAATCACCCCGCCCAGCAGCACCGCAAACAAGTCCAGAGAAATTGTGCCCAGCACCATGGGCTTGTTACGGATAAAGGTTATTCCCGCCCCAAAGCGCTGCCACATGCTGCCCGTGACCAAGCCAGGAGCCACCGGGCGCACCTGCACCATAACCAGCAGTGGCACCGCCAGGGCAAAACACAGCAGGCACAGGCCATAGGCCAGCTCTGCACCACCCCAGGCGTACAACACGCCGCCCAACAGCGGCCCGGCAATGGCGCTAGAGCGCATCAACATGCTGTTGGTTGCCAGCGCCTGCGCCAACTGCTCACGCGGCACAATTTGCGGCAGGATGCTTTGCAGCGCCGGGCCAACAAAAGCACGCGCACAGCCAAACAGCACCAGCACGGCATAAATGCCCTGTACCCCACTGACCCAGCCTTGCTGTGGCTGGGCATAAGCCAGCCACAGCAGCAGGCCGCTGCACAGGCCGCTAATGGCCCAGCTCATCGCCAAAATGGGCTTGCGGGCGTAGCGGTCAATCAAATCACCGGCGGGCAGGAGCAGCACCAGCATGGGCAAAAACTGCGCTAGCCCGGCATAGGCTAGGGACATGGGGCTGCGCGTCCAGTCATACACCTGCCAAGCGACCACCACCGCCTGCACCTGCACAGCCACTACAGCCAGTAAACGTGCCAATAAAAATGCCACAAAACTAGTGTGGCGAAAAATGCTGGGGGTACTAGGGGGCGCAGGCGCTTCTTCAGAAGGTTGGGGCGTTATCGAATCAGTCACAGGAAATACTGGAATTGGCAGAAAAAAGGGGAAAAAGGGGGCAACGCACGCCCCCGCCCCGATTGTGCGGTACAGCACCTTCTGGCACAGCGGCAGGTGCAATTCCTCGCTATACGGGCATAACAATGGCGTAATTACTAAAAATAAAGAATAAATAATAAAGGCCGGGCTAGTTTTGTAAGAAATTGGTAAGTAATTGGAATGCTTGATAGTTTTCTCGGAAAATTTATTTCTATAAACTCCGCCTTTTGCTCAAAACATCACGTAACCCAACGAAAGGTATCAAGGTGCAAAACTTGTCCATTGGTAAAAAAATCTGGCTGGCCTTACTGCTAATTGCCACCCTGCTGCTAGGGCTAGGCATTGGGGTCATGACCTACATCAACCGCATCACCGAAGAAACCCATGCTGAGTTCAAGCGCGTTGATGACCGCCTAGTGCAGGTAGAGCGTTGGCGCGGCCTTTCCTCTTTATGGCT
>JAHAYB010000411.1 GCA_018384835.1 Comamonas sp. | reverse complement strand
GCCCATTAGCGTGCGTTATCCCTTGGTGGAAGTGGCCACAGGGGCTTTATTTGGCTGGTGTATCCATCAATGGGGGCTGACGGCTACCGGAGTGGCTTGGTGCTTTTTTAGTGCCATGTTGCTCGCTTTGGCTTTGATCGATTGGGACACGACCTACCTGCCGGATGACTTGACCTTGCCTTTGCTCTGGGCCGGTTTGGTGGCTGCTGCACTGGGATGGACGGCGGTTGCAGTGACGGATGCCATTTGGGGGGCCGTGGCGGGCTACTTATCGCTGTGGTCGGTGTACTGGCTTTTTAAGCTGGTCACAGGCAAGGAGGGGATGGGCTATGGTGACTTTAAGCTGTTTGCCGCATTAGGTGTTTGGTTCGGTTGGCAGGCTTTGGTCCCGATTATTTTGATTTCCTCCGTCATTGGCGCGGTCGTGGGGATTGGCATGAAATTTACGGCTGGATTGCGCGAAGGCGGCTACATCCCGTTTGGCCCTTTTTTGGCCGGGGCAGGATTTTGGGTCATGCTGTGTGGCGAGCAAGCCATCATGCGCACGCTGCTCGGTGCTTTGGGGTTGTAGGCCATGCAGCGTACGAAACGGGTGGGATTGACTGGCGGAATTGGCAGTGGCAAAAGCACGGTGGGGTGCATGCTGCAGGAGGCGGGGGCGGCGCTGATCGAGGCGGACCAGATATCGCGGTCTTTGACCGCGCCGCGCGGCTTGGCCATTCCCCAAATTGAGGCCGTGTTTGGTGCCCAAGCGCTGAATGCTGAAGGGGGCTTGGACCGCGATTTCATGCGCCAGTTGGTGTTTGAGAACCCCCAAGCACGCCAGCAACTAGAAGCCATCATTCATCCGCTGATCGCCTCTGTCACCCAGCAGCAGGCGTTGCAGGCACAGGCGTGTGGCTGCCGGCTGATTATTTTTGATGTGCCATTGTTGGTGGAGTCTGGGCGCTGGCGCCAGCAAGTCGATACAGTGCTGCTGGTGGACTGCTTGGAGAGTACGCAGATTGCCCGCGTGATGCAGCGCAACGGCTTAGAGCAGCAAGCGGTTGAGCGCATCATGCAAGCCCAAGCGAGCCGTGCGCAGCGGCGTGCGGCGGCAGATTGCGTGATCTACAACGAAGGCCTTGATTTAGCAACATTACGCCAAGAAGTGCTATCAATTTCGGCATGGTTGCCGCTATGATGACAGGCATTGCCATTGCAAAACGCAGTTTTCTTGCAATAGCAGCTTTTCCAACCATTCCTTTTCCGCCTGTGCACCTCGGGACATCGCCAGCGTGATTCTTTACGAGTACCCCTTTAACGAACGCATGCGCACTTATTTGCGCTTGGAGCAATTGTTTCGGCGTTTGTTTGAGCTCATTACGCGTGAAGCAGCTGTGGATCATCATTTCGCGCTTTCCACGATTTTTGAAATCATGGAGGTCTCTGCACGGGCTGACTTGAAGTCCGATTTGCTGCGTGATTTAGAGCGCCACAAAAGCAATTTTGAGAATCTGCACGATAACCCGGCGATTGCGCAAGACATGCTGCGTCAAATCATCAAGCAGCTGGATGTTTGCTATGCCAACCTCCATGCGCAAACGGGCAAAACGGGCCAGCCTTTGACGGAAAACGATTGGCTGATGTCGATTCGCAGTCGCATCAGCATTCCTGGTGGCACCAGCAGTTTTGATTTGCCCGCTTACCACCGTTGGCAAAACATGCCGGCTTCTCGGCGCAAACAAGATTTATTGGGCTGGGTCGATTGCCTGCAGCCGTTGGCAGAATCTTTAGCCTTGCTGCTCAGCTTGCTGCGCGGTACGGGCACGGCCCAAAAAGTGGCGGCTAGCAATGGGCAATTCCAGCAGTCGTTGCCAGCAGGCAAGGCCTACCAGCTGCTGCGCCTGCGCATTGCCGAAAACTCTGGCTTGATTCCCGAAATCAGCGCCAACCGTTTGATGGTTTCAGTGCGCTTGGTGCGAAGCGATGAAAATGGCAGCCAGCCCGCATATGCGGAAAGCGCGGCTTTTGAGCTGACGCTGTGCGCCTAGCCGGCGTCTTGTGCCAGACTTGGCACCATGACTGACGACGTTACTCCCCAGCACCCTATCGTTCCATGCCCCACGTGTGCGGGGCCAAGTCTGTTTGCGCCTTCTAATGTTTGGCGACCTTTTTGCAGTGAGCGCTGCAAGGCCATCGATTTGGGCGCATGGGCGGCTGAAGAGTTCCGTATGCCCGCGCAGACGCCGCCGCAAGATGCGCAGTACGGCGATCCGCGCACCGAAGATCATTAAATAACATAGCGGTATGCCCTAGGAAAGCCTTGATTTCAGCCTCATAG
>JAHAYB010000404.1 GCA_018384835.1 Comamonas sp. | reverse complement strand
GCTGGCCTGCCGCCGCCATGCACAAGCCCAAGGGTGCAACCTGCGCCTGCAAAACTGCCCGCCCGCCCTGCAATCCCTAGCGCAGGTGTATGGCGTGGATGAGTTGCTGGGGCTGGCGGCTTGAAGTGGTATTTGTTGCAGCGCAGCAACAAATACCAGTCACAGATAAAATCTCCCGCTCCTATGAGTGCAGTATCTTTTCAATCTATTTCCAAAACCTACGCCACCCCGACGGGGGGATTCCAGGCACTGCAAGACGTGAGCCTGGACATTGAAGAAGGCGAGTTTTTTGGCCTGCTTGGCCCCAACGGGGCGGGCAAAACGACCCTAATTAGTATTTTGGCGGGCTTGGCGCAACCCAGCAGTGGGCGGGTGCAGGTGCTGGGGCACGATGTGCATGGCGATTTTGCCGCTGCGCGTCAGCGCCTGGGCATCGTGCCGCAGGAGCTGGTGTTTGACCCGTTTTTCAATGTGCGCGAGACGCTACGCCTGCAATCGGGCTATTTCGGCATCAAAAATAACGATGCCTGGATTGACGAATTGCTGGAAAGCCTGGGGCTGGCTGACAAGGCCGATGCCAATATGCGCCAGCTCTCGGGCGGGATGAAGCGCCGCGTTATGGTGGCGCAAGCGCTGGTACACAAGCCGCCAGTGATTGTGCTGGACGAGCCGACTGCTGGTGTGGATGTGGAGTTGCGCCAAACCCTGTGGCACTTTGTTAGCCAGCTTAACAAGCAGGGGCATACGGTGATTTTGACCACCCACTACCTTGAAGAGGCGGAGGCGCTGTGCTCCCGCGTGGCCATGCTCAAGCGCGGCCAGGTGGTGAGTTTGGCGCGTATGGAGGATTTGCTGCAATCGGCCTCTAGCACGGTGTTGCAGTTCAAGACCGATACCGTGCTGCCTAGCGGCTTGGCCGAACGCGCTCGCGTGACTGGCCGGGTGGTGCAGATTCCCGCCCAGGATGCGGCTGAGGTGGAGCAACTGCTCTCCGCCCTGCGCCAGGCAGGCATTGCCCCGCAGGAGATGGAAATTCGCCGCGCCGAGCTGGAAGACGTGTTTATCGAAGTCATGCAGCAACAGCAACAGCAGCAGCAAAAACAAGCGCAGATGGCGCAAGCCTCGCAACAGACAGGAGCTGGCCAATGAACCGCGCAGTCAACACAGTCAATAGTCTGGCAAGCCCTGGCACCACTAGCCCTAGTAGCCCCAGCATGGGCACTGTCCCCGGCTGGCACACCCTGCTGTACAAGGAGGTGCAGCGGTTTTGGAAGGTGGCGTTTCAAACCATTGCCGCGCCGGTGCTGACCTCGGTGCTGTATCTGCTGGTGTTTGGTCATGTGCTGGAAGGGCGCATGACGGTATATGACAGCCTGAGCTATACCGCCTTCATCATCCCCGGTCTGGTGATGATGAGCATGTTGCAAAATGCCTTTGCCAACAGCGCCTCCAGCCTGGTGCAGAGCAAAATCATGGGTTCGCTGGTGTTCATTCTGCTAGCGCCCTTGTCGCATTGGGCGTGGTTTGGCGCTTATGTGGGCGCAGCGATTTTGCGTGGGCTGCTGGTGGGGTTGGGGGTATTTATCGTCACCCTGTTCTACAACGTGCCAGCTTTTGCCAGCCCGCTATGGATTGTGGTGTTTGCTGTGCTGGGCAGTGCGCTGATGGGCACGCTGGGCGTATTGGCGGGGCTGTGGGCGGACAAGTTTGACCAGATGGCTGCTTTCCAGAACTTCCTCATCATGCCGATGACGTTTTTGTCTGGCGTGTTCTACTCCATCCATTCGCTGCCGGACTTCTGGCAGACAATCAGCCACTTCAATCCGTTCTTCTACATGATTGACGGTTTTCGCTACGGCTTCTTTGGCCAAAGCGATGTCTCCCCCTGGATGAGTCTGGCCGTGGCGGGCACTGCCTGGCTGCTGGTCAGCGCCCTGGTGCTGCACCTGCTGCGTATTGGCTACAAGATTCGCCATTGATGTTTATTGTTTGAATTTTTGTAAAGTCTGTTCCTACTATGAATGCTGAAGCAATCCGTGCGTTAATTTTGGCCGGTCTGGCCTGCGAGCATATTGAGCTGGAGGGCGATGGCCGCCATTGGTTTGCCGTGATTGTCTCCTCTGCGTTTGAGGGGCAAAACCGCGTGCAGCGCCAGCGCCTGGTCAACGCCACCGTGCAGGCCAAGATGGCCACGGACGAGCTGCACGCCCTGTCCATGAAAACCTACACCCCCGCTGAATGGGCTGAACTGCAAAAGTAAACCAGGTCTGCCCACCTGCGGCTTATCCTGTTTTACCTGCCCATTACTACTTCGTTTGCCATGGATCAATTGCTCATACGCGGTGGCCAAACCCTGCAAGGGGAAGTCATCATCTCAGGCGCAAAAAATGCCGCCTTGCCAGAAATGTGCGCCAGCCTGCTCACCGCCGAGCCAGTGCGCCTGACCAATGTGCCGCGTCTGCACGATGTCGCGACCATGCGCCGTCTGCTCGACCACATGGGCGTGGCCACGCAAACCCACGGCGAGCGCGGCGGTATGAGCTTTCATGCGGCGGACGGCCTGAACCCCGAAGCGCCTTACGAGCTGGTCAAAACCATGCGTGCCTCCGTGCTGGTGCTGGGGCCTTTGCTGGCGCGTTTTGGCCGCGCCAAGGTCTCGCTGCCTGGGGGCTGCGCCATTGGCTCGCGCCCGGTGGACCAACATATCAAGGGCTTGCAGGCCATGGGCGCGGAAATCACTGTGGAGCATGGCTATATGCTGGCCAGCCTGCCGCTGGGGCAAAAGCGCTTGAAGGGCGCACGCATCAGCACCGATATGGTGACGGTCACGGGCACGGAAAACTTCCTCATGGCTGCCTGCCTGGCCGAGGGCGAAACCGTGCTGGAAAACGCCGCCATGGAGCCAGAAATCTCTGACCTGGCCGAAATGCTGATTGCCATGGGCGCAAAAATCAGCGGCCACGGCAGCAGCCGCATCGTGATTGAAGGCGTAGAAAAGCTGCACGGCTGCGAGCACCGCGTAGTGGCTGACCGCATTGAGGCCGGAACCTTTCTGTGCGCCGTTGCCGCGACTGGCGGCGAAGCCTTTCTGCGCTACGCCCGCGCTGACCACCTGGGCGCAGTGGTCGATAAGCTGGAAGAAGCCGGTGTGCAAGTGCTGGCCGAGGAAGAGGGCATTCGCGTGCGCAGCGAAGGGGCGCTGAAGGCGCAGAGCTTTCGCACCAGCGAATACCCCGGCTTTCCCACCGATATGCAGGCGCAGTTTATGGCGCTGAATTTGGTCGCCGAGGGCGCAAGCACCGTCACCGAAACGATTTTTGAAAACCGCTTCATGCACGTCAACGAGCTGCGCCGCCTGGGCGCGGACATCAACACCGAGGGGCGGGTCGCCACGGTGCGCGGTGGTCAGCGCCTGTCGGGCGCAACGGTGATGGCCACTGACCTACGCGCCTCTGCCAGCTTAGTCATTGCTGGCTTGGTAGCGCATGGCCAGACGGTGGTGGAGCGCATCTACCACCTAGACCGTGGCTACGACCGCATGGAAGACAAGCTACGCGCCCTGGGCGCAGATATTGAGCGCATTGCCTGACAACGCGCCCTCAGCCCCCTCCTGTTCTCTGACTGATTAGATTGCCGCGTTATGAGCATCACCATCGCCCTGTCCAAAGGCCGCATTTACGACGAAACCCTGCCACTGCTGGCGGCTGCGGGCATTACCGTGGCCGAAGACCCGGAAAAATCGCGCAAGCTGATTTTTCCCACCAACCAGCCCGACGTGCGCGTGGTGCTGGTACGCGCCTCGGACGTACCGGTGTACGTGCAATACGGCGGCGCAGATGTGGGCGTGGCTGGGCTGGATTCTTTGATTGAGCATGGCGGCCAGGGTCTTTACCTGCCGCTGGACTTGCAGATTGCGCAATGCCGCGTCAGCGTGGCGGTGCGTGAAGGCTTTGACTACCAAGCTGCCGTGCGTCAGGGCGCACGCCTGAAAATCGCCACCAAGTACACCTCCATTGCCCGCGAGTTTTTCGCCAAAAAAGGCGTACACGTCGATATGGTGAAGCTCTACGGCAGCATGGAGCTGGCCCCGCTAACCGGCATGGCTGACGCAATTGTCGATTTGGTTTCTACCGGCGGCACACTCAAGGCCAACCACTTGGTGGAGGTGGAGCGCATCATGGACATCAGCTCGCGCCTGGTGGTGAATCAGGCGGCGCTCAAACTCAAACAAGCCAAGCTGCGCCACATCATTGATAGCTTTGCAGGGGCTGTGGTTAAGGGGTGAGGGGCAGGCGCTCCTAGCAGTGCTGATACACCCGGCGCAGCAGTTGGCGCAGTTGGGCTTGCTCTTTGCTGCTGAGGTGGGCGAGGGCTTTGGCC
>JAHAYB010000393.1 GCA_018384835.1 Comamonas sp. | reverse complement strand
TCTGGCGCATACCCTGGGACTGCACGAGCAGGTCGTTTTTTTAGGCAATGTCAGCAACTTGCCAGAACGCTTGGCACGGGTGCAAATCTGCGTACTCGCCTCCCATTGGGAAGGGCTGGGTTTGTCGATGATGGAAGGCATGGCCGCAGGCTGTGCTTGTATTGGAAGCAAGGTCGTTGGACTGCAAGAGGTCATTCAACATCAGACGGATGGTTTGCTTGTGCCCCCTGCCGACCCTGGCGCATTGGCACAAGCCCTGGCCCAATTGCTCACACAGCCCGACCATGCCGCCCAGCTGGGTGCCCAGGCCCGTGCCACCGCCTTGGCCCACTATGGCCGCGAGCAAATGGCGCAGCGCTACCAGGCGTTGTTGGACATGCCGCTTCTCCCGGCCACCAAATCAGCCACCAAACCGACCACTTAATGCAGCGGCAATTGTGGCGGCTGCGCTCTGGCGTTGCCCCAGGCCAGTTGCAATTTCATCCTGAACTTGCGCCAACGTTGCTGCCACGTCAGGCCAGAACGTTGCTGCCAGATACTGCTGACTTCGCTGGTGTCATCCAGAGAAACGGCAGCAGGCAATATGCCAAAAATATGCAAATCATTTTCAAACCAGAACCGCAAATCCACATCAACCGGACGACCAAAAGGCACCCTGGTACGCAGCAACTTTTCAGCCCCGACCCGACTGATAACATACGCAGCTGTCAGACTTGGCACCCGCGTATATTGAATCAACATATGCCCCGCCCCCAAGGGACGCTGTGCTCGCACTTTCTCTTGACTGCGCCCAACCAGCTTGATCATGTCCCACGGCTGCTCAATCTGCGCAAGCGCATGAATCACTTCAGAAAAGTCAGAATGCAATCGCACATCATCTTCCAGCACGACTATAGCCTGGGCATCACTGGCCAATAACCGACGCCATACGGAAATATGACTGGCATAGCAGCCCTTTTCTCCATTTGCCAGAGGTTTGTAATATTGCAAAATATTTTTCTTGGTACAGAATAAACTATCTTGGGCAGCAGATGCCAGATCATTCCACCATATCGCCGAGAATTTTTCTGCAGGGAAATCAATATTTTCAAGTTGTGCCTGCATTCTCTTGCACCGCTCAACATCTTTTTCCAAATTAATAAAATTGACAATGATTTTCATAAAATCAATACCTTCTACAAAAGAAAATATTCAGAAACAAATTAATACATTAGCTGTATTTTTTCTGATTTTCAGCTTTTTCACTCTTCCATTCTCGCTGGCCTTGCATAATATCAGCTATGCCTTTGCAATTATTCTAGCATTACCCAGCATAAGAACCTCATTCCAAAAAACAAAAAAAGAACCTCTGACTTATGTTCTTCTCGCTCTTATCCTATTGATAACAATAACGGCCACCTACAGCCTGTCACCCTGGAGTGGTGCACTGGGGGATAATTTCAAGAAATACTTAAAAATAGGACTGGCAGCACTCCTCCTCCCCCTACTTACTCAAGAAAAAACCCGAAAATATTGCATGCAAGGTTTTTTTATTGGCATGGTTTTTATACTACTATCCACCTATCTAAGTATTTGGTTTCACCTCCCCTGGTCAAGCAATAAAAATTTAGGCTGGGGCGGCGACCATACTGTATTCGGGAATTATATAACCCAGAATATTATGATGTCATTCTTCACCCTGCTTTGCATCCATCAACTCAGCAAAGAAAAAAGTTTTTTTACCAATTTCTTACTGATTATTGCTATTATTTCAAGTGCCATTTCTACCCTCTATCTATCAAGCGGCAGAACTGGCTACCTTACATTATTTCTAGGGATAGCCGCTTACATCGTATTTCGCTTACCCACCAAACTATCGATCATCAGCCTAAGTCTGGTTTTTATCGTAGGTCTGTTCTCTTTCAATACCTCTAAAGTTTTACAAACCCGCTATCAACAAGCCAAAGAGGAAACCACGTTAATTTTCAAACAAGCTAACACCGGAGAGACTCCAGCACTTACCAGCATTGGTGCCCGCTGGTATATGTGGATGAAATCTATTGAACTGATTCAAGAAAAACCCCTAACAGGATGGGGGCTTGGGAGTCACGGGGTGAAATGGTGTGAGAAAGCCCCAGAGCCTGAATGGTGCGCTGTGGGTGATACCACGCCACACAATCAATTTATATTCTTTTTTACAGAAATGGGAGTTTTAGGATTTTTTTGGTTTTTAACACTTCTGGCCACCCTAATTTGGGCAGCATGGTCAAATAAAATATATCGCCCGTTATTTATGGGATTTATTGCCATATTTATCGGCGACAGCCTAGTAAATGCATCACTATGGAATGCAAGAGAGTATAATTTTTTCATTATTATGCTTTGCTGGCTGTATTGCAGCGCAAAATTTTCAGCAAAAACTATAATACCCACCAATGCTAAAAGTTGAAACTTTAAAAAAAATTGGCAATGGAACCATTAAGGATGTTTACCAACATCCGCTTCATCCAGATCAAATCATAAAAACGATTCAACCGTCAATCGTTGCAAGCGATGGCGGTTTTGCCAAGCATGGTTGGTTCAAGCGCAATCTATACCAAGGTGTTTACCGTCAATTTCGACGTGAATTGGTTCAATACCTGCAACTGTGTAAAAATCATTATGGCAGTGGTCACTTCACCTTTCCTGTGGAAACACCCCATGGTTTGATCGCCACCGATCATGGCCTAGGGTTGGTCACTGAAAAAATCACCGCCCCTGACGGTCTGGGATGGACGCTAGAGGCCTTGGCCCGCGATACGCCATTGCAAGCCAAACATTACCAAGCCCTAGAGCAGTTTTTCGACGACTGCGTGCGCCTGCACATTGTGTTTGGCGAGGTCAATATCGCCGGGATCATGTAC
>JAHAYB010000387.1 GCA_018384835.1 Comamonas sp. | reverse complement strand
AGTGCTCGACGATCACCGTCACCTTCTGCGCGATGCTGGTCGGGTGCAACTGCGCGTAGCGAAACAGCTTGGCCTTGGCCTTGCCTGATTTCACCTTTTTGTCGTCGCCCGCCTGCTCCAGCTTGAAAGCGAAGTCATAGGTGGTGTAGCCCCGCAGCACATCCAGAATGAATTTTTCTTCGATGGCCTGGCGCATGGAATACACATGAAACGGCTCCGGTGTTCCGTCCGCACCGATACGCCCAAACAGCTCCATCGTCTTGGGCTTGGGCGTGGCCGTGAAGGCGTAGTACGACACATTGGGCGGGCGCTGGCGCGATGCCATCACCTGGTTCAACACGTCTTCGTCTGTCAGTTCGGCCTCTTCCTGCGCGGCGGCCACCGCATCGTCGTAGGCCGTGCTGGGGGACAACTCAGCGCCCATCGGCGTTGTCGCCTTGCCAGCGGTGGTCAGCACCTCGCGCAGCTTCACTGCGCTCTTGCCAGCCTGGCTGGAATGGGCTTCATCCAGGATGAGTGCAAAGCGTTTGTCGGCCAGGCCGCCCACCTTGTCCAGCACCCAGGGGAACTTCTGCAAGGTCGTGATGATGATGAGCTTGCCCTTGTCCAAGGCGTTGGCCAACTGCGTGCTGTTCTCGTCGATCTTTTCCACCACGCCCTGTTGATGGTCGAACTGGTAGATGGTGTCCTGCAACTGCGTGTCCAGCACCCGGCGGTCGGTAATCACAATCACACTGTTGTACACCTTCTGGTCGTTGGCATCGTGCAGGGACGCAAGGCGGTGCGCCAGCCAGCCAATGGTGTTGGATTTGCCCGAACCCGCCGAATGCTGCACCAGATAGGTCTGCCCCACGCCCTCGGCCAAAGTGGCTTGCAGCAGCTTGTTCACCGCATCCCACTGGTGGTAGCGCGGAAACAAAAGCGACGTGTTGAACCGCTTCTTGCCCTTGGCATCCTTGGCCTCAGACACTTCCACCGACAGAAACTTGCCCACCACGGCCAGCCATGCATCACGCTGGAACACCGCATGCCACAGGTAGCCGGTGGCATAGCCCAAGGCATCATCGGGCGGGTTGCCCGCGCCAGCGCCACCCATGCCATCAGGGTTGCCACGGTTGAACGGCAAAAACCGCGTGGCAGCCCCGGCCAGCCTGGTGGTCATCCGCACCTCGTCGGTGCTCACGGCAAAGTGAACCAAGGCACGGTTGCCAAACGACAGCAAGGGCTCGGGCTGCCGGGTGGCCTTATCCACCGGGTTGCGGTCGTACTTGTATTGGCGCACCGCGTCTTCAATGTTCTGCGTGGTGTCGGTTTTCAGCTCAATAGTTGCCAGGGGCAAGCCGTTCAGGAACAGCACCAGATCAATGCACAACTGGTTGTGCAGCGAGTAATGCAACTGCCGCACCACGCGCAGGCGGTTCTTTTGGTAGTGCGCCCAGGTGGTGGGGTTTTGCTGGTTGCTGGGGGCAAACTGCGCCATCTTGAAGGTGGCGTTGATGTCCTTGAAGCCCTTGCGCAGCACATAAAGCGTGCCCCACAGCTGCGGCGTTTCCTTCTTGATGGTCGGGCGCTCCATATCCAGTTCTTGCGCCAGCCGCTCGATAAACACCGCCTCGGGGTTTTTGCTGTGGTTCTTGGCGAATTTTTCCCAGGCATCGGGCTGGGTGTCCTTCACCCAGGCAAGCGCATCCTCGGGGTAAAGCGCCGTGCGGCGGTCATAGCCTCGGTCGTAGGCGTAGCCTTTTTGCAGCGGTAGTGGCCCATCCATCAGCCACCCCTGGGCTTTCAAGGCTGCGCAAACTTCGTCTTCAAACTGGGCTTCGGTGTGGATGGCGGGCATGTGATGCAGAAATTAAGGGCAAAAATTAAGGGCAAAATGCCACTATAAGCGCAGCAGAGCCTAGGTTTTCCCCCATAACTGCCAACGATATGAGCCATGAAGCCCCTTAGTACGCAAAACATCGAATCTGAACTTAGCTATGCCTACCTCCATGCGGTGGCTGCACATGCAGGCGTGGGGTGTAAAGTAGGTTCTCGGCATGACGACAATGCAGGCATTGATGCGGAACTGACAGGCTGGGGGCCATTTGAAAACGGCGGCTATCTGCAAGAAGTCAATATCAGTGTGCAGCTCAAAGCCACCATCAAGCCGCCTAGTGTTTCAGCTAAAGGCTTGGGTTACAGTTTTGCGGGCATTGAGCAATACAACAATTTGCGCACTGACACTGTGGCTACACCCCGAATTTTGGTAGTTTTATTTCTACCCCCTGAGCCAGAAAGATGGCTAGAGCATCGCAACGACGCACTCACACTGCGCAACTGTGCCTACTGGGTCAGTCTGCGCGGCGCACCGGCATCTGACAACCACAGTAGCCAAACCATCTACTTTCCAGAAAATCAGTTTTTTGACACCAACGGGCTGAAAAACCTGATGGCTCGGCTTTCTCGGCTGGATATTCCTCTTTACACACAGGCAAACGCATGACCGCTCACCCCCCTATTGCGGCAACTGAGCTGCGAGACTTCCTCAAATCCCAAGGCTGGGCCATGCTGGATATGGCCTTGCGTGATCGGCTATTTGTCTTCAGCCACCCTGCCCACGCCAAACGCCAACTGGTGTACCCCATGGATCACTCTGCGCCCGACTACGCAGAGGCCGTGCAAAGGGTTTTCAGCAAGCTGGCAGAAATTACCCGTACACCAGCCCCAACCCTCATAGGCCAGGCCCGCGCAGTACACGATGATGTTTTAAGCTTTCACATTCACTTTGCAGGCAATGAAGGCAGTTTGCCCTTGGCGTTTGCCGCCGCTTTGCTGCCACAAACAGAAATGCTGATTAAAGCGGCAGCTTGCACTGTGGTGCGTCCGCAAATGCACCACCCACGCTTGGCCTTGGCACAAGCCAATCAGTTGATTGAAAAAACCCGCTTCCAACACACAGAGCACGGTAGTTTTGTGCTCAAAACCTCATGCCCTGTACACGCACTGCAAACGCAGGGTGAGTTGGAGCTCCCTACTGAGAAAGGCGATACAGAAACTCCACCGCCGCCTCCATTTGTGCGCGAAGTCAATCTGGTGCTGAACCAATCTTTGCAAGCACTGGTAAACGCAATTGAGGGCGACAGAATGACCCAGCTGGTGGATGAGCTCAAGCAAGACCCTCACCCCCTTATTTCCTCTAACTTGTGCGCTGCATTGGTGCAAATGCAGGATGAAAAGCTGGAAAACGATGTAAGCATTCGTTTTTCTTGGGCGGCTAGTTTGCCGCCACCAACATCGCGGCCCAGCGCCATCCGTTTTCAGCGCGATTATTTTCCCCGTATCGAAGAGGTGGGGCGTGAATTGCGCAGCACGCAAACCCAGCGTGAAGAAGTGTTTATCGGCTCTGTGGAGCGCCTTGAAGGGAGCATGAATGCACAAGGCCAGCGGGCGGGTGACGTGGTGCTGTCTTTATTCCTGCCTGAAGAAGAAGGGCTGGTAAAAGCGCGGGTGTATTTACAAGCCCCTGATTACGCCCAAGCCATCCGCGCCCATGAAACCAACGGGGCTTATGTGCAGGTAAAAGGCCAATTACAAGCCGGTTCACGGCTGCGGCAACTGGCGTATGTCAAAAGCTTTCAAGTCCTAGGCGTAGCGGACTAAGAAATTACTCTAGCCCCGCACATCCACCCGCCCCAGCACCGCATCGGCAATGGTGGCGGCGCGTAGCTCTTTGAGCAGGGTGATTTCTTCCTGGGTGTGGGTGATGAGGTCGTCGATTCTGGCGGCTTCATTCGCCACGGTGCTGGCAATTTCCCGCTGCACGGCCAAAGGGGGCATGGGCACTTGGAAGCGTGCAAGGTCGTCGCACGTCAAAGCTCCCTTGGTGCCACCTTGTCCATCGCTGACCATACGCAAAGCTGCATACATGCCAGTCAGTGTCCAGAACAGATAGGCAGAATCAAAGCACGACTTATCTAACGCGACATAGGCCAAGTGTTGGTTGATGGTGGCCTGGATGCACAGGACGGTAACTTGCCCGCGTGTCTTGCCTTGGCCGGTCAATGCCACCAGCAATGACCCCGGTTCCACAATAGGCAGATGGCAGGCGCTCAAAGCTATGTCGGTCACGTATTCGCTGCCTTCATCCACCGTATCGCGGTTGACCACCGAGCTGTTGAGCCAGGGAAAGATGCCACCTTCCCAATAGCGAGCATTGTCTTTCAGCGGGGTGGAGCCGTTGCCAATACGGGCATATTTCCCCAGGCGCACCATGCGCCAATCCGATGGAATGGTGGGCATGTGGATATTGCCCGTGGCCTTTTTATCTTGTGATCGAGCTGCCCCGGAAGTGTGTTCTGCAATCACCGACTGCCGCCACTCCCGCAACAACCCAATCAGCTCCTCCTTCTCACGAATCAGGTTGTCAATGCGAGCGGTTTCGGCATCGAGGTAGTTGGCAATGGCTTGTTGTTCGTCTAAGTCGGGGATAACAAACGGAAGGCGTTTTGTGCTTTCTTGATTAAGAATTGGAATTAACGTCACGTTTGCACGTGACCGTACAAACTCTTGGCCAGCCATGAATGCATACGTCAGGTATTTAGATAGGACACTTTCCACAGGACGAATGAAATTCAATTGCTGATTGCCTGTGCCTTCCACAGAGAGCATCGCAACACGTCCAACATCTCCGATACCAACCAATGCAATTGTTCCAGCGTCAAAAATATCTACATCTGAGTTGAATTCAGTGGCTACGATTCGACTGGAGTCAGTCAAGTAAAAATTTTGTAAATCCGCAGGTGCATACGAGGGGATTGCTCCCTCGGACATTTCGTCAATAAAGGCTTCCTGAGAGGGTGTTCCACCTGTCTTAACGCCACGAGACAAATAGCGAATTGGGATTACTCGCCAATGGCTCGGCACATCCCCCAACCAAGCCACCCCCGATGGCTTGTAACTCGCATACGGTTTCATGCGCGTACCTCGCCTTTGATGCCACGCAGCAGCTCCATGAATTTCTGCTCCTTGGCTTCAATGTCCTTGGCGATGGCCTCGCGGCTGCGCGGAGGCGTATAGACGTAAAACTCGCGGTTGAAGTTGATTTCCGTGCCCACCACGCCGGTTTTTTCATCCCTGCCATCCCGCACCTCGTGGTTAATCCAGGCATCCGGCCAGTGCGGGCGTACCTCGCGCTCAAAGTAGGCTTCGATGTCATCGTTAAAGGGCACATATTCGGCATCGCGCAATTCGGAGTCGCTCAGAATGTCGCCCTTCTCGTTGGTAGTAGGCTCGGCGTTTTTGTCTTTGGTACCCAGGTATTTACGCGCCAGCTCCAGTGATTTAGCCGATAGCTTGGCCGCCTTGCCCGTTAATTCATGCTTATCAGCTACCTCAGCGGCGGATAGGTGCAGCGTTGTCCGAAATGTATCGGCAGCCATGTAGATGGCCTGCGTGTCCATGCCTTGAATGGTTTGGGTTAGCAAATCCTTTTGCTCTTGCGACAACCGGCTAAAAGCAGGGTCGTAGCCCAGCGACTTCAATGCGCCTTCGCTGGCCTGAAAGCGCATACGCAGGGGGCGTTCGATGGTGACTTTGCGGTAGAAAAAATGCTCGCGCTCAAACACCTTGGCTTTAAGTACGCGCCCGGCCTTGCCGTCGGGGCTGTCCGGGTGCTCGTGCCACTGCAGCGGTTGAAAATCGGCATAGGCTCGGGCGATGCGCTCAACGCAATCGGGCGTGAACTCGCGGCGCTTTTTGCCCAGGTTTTTCTTCATCAGCACGCTCATGGCGCTGGCATCTAT
>JAHAYB010000360.1 GCA_018384835.1 Comamonas sp. | reverse complement strand
AAGCCCCCTATTGCGCCTGCGCCTGCCATCCCCCCAACAAGCCCCCCCCCAGCCCAGCCCAGCCCAGCACCGCAAACAGGGCAATGGCAAATGGCTCCCTGGGTCAACTGCTTTGCCCAGGCCACAGGCGCAGCCACGGGCGGAACCTGGCTGCTGCTGATGGAGCACCCCAGCCCCACCACACCCTTCGCGGGTGAGGTGGGAGCCTTGCTGCAACGCATGTTGCAGGCCCTGGGTTTGGAGCAGCACCCACAAATCTGGCTGGCAGCCACCTTGCGCCCCGAAAGCAACCCCCTGCCCCTGAGCCGCCATGCCCAGACCATCGACTGGCAACCGCTAGAGGCGCAACTGCCCCAGGCGCTGGCGCAGCTCCAACCGGCTCGCCTGCTGATACTGGGGCAGCACACCGCCCAGCACCTGCTACAAAGCCAAGCGCCCGTCGGGCAACTGCGCCAGCAGCAAGACTTGCGCTACCAAGGCATTCCCGCCGTGGTCAGCTACGACCCCAGCTTTCTACTGCGCACCACCCGTCCCCAACAATACAAGGCAGAAACCTGGGCAGACCTGCAACGCGCCGCGCAATTGGGCTAAAGAGGCTCTGCACAAAAAAAGCCTGCTTCAGTTGGAGCAGGCTTTTTTTCGTCAATCTGAGGCACCTTGTGCCTTATTGGGCAATCGCCTCCAGCGCCACGGTGATTGTCACCTCATCACCCACACCGGGGGCATATTTGCCAGCGTTGAATTCCGAACGCTTGATCACGGTGCTGGCGTTCGCGCCAATCGCGTCCTTTTTCATCATGGGGTGGGCGGTGTTGACAAAGTGGTTCACGGTCAGCGTCACGGGTTTGGTCACGCCTTTGATGGTCAGGTTGCCCTCGATGCTGGCGGGCTTGTCCCCCTCAAAATTCACCTTCGTGGATTTGAAAGTGGCGGTAGGGAATTGAGCCGTATCCAGGAAGTCTGCGCCCTGAATGTGTTCATTGAACGAGGTAAAGCCGGTTTCCACACCCTTCATGTCGATGGTGATATCTACCGAAGCGGTTTTGGCCTCTTTATCCAGCACGACCTTGCCCTGGGTGTTCTTGAACTTGGACAACTGGGTGGATAAACCCATGTGGCTGTACGAGAAGTTAGGGAAAGTGTGCGAAGCATCCACCACATAGGTGATAGGGGCGGCGATAGCGGAAGTGGCAAAAGCACCAGCAACGGCAAAAGCGGCGGCAATCTTGGTCAAAGCGTTCATGAAAAATTCCTTTCGGTTACGAATCTACAAATAGTGAGAAGTTGGGGTTAAGAAAAAAACAGGAAGAAAAAACGGGAAGAAAAAAGTGCTGGCTTACTTGGAAGTGGCCGTTAGGCGAAAGTTCACCACCACGTCATTAGCCACAATGTCAAAGGCTTTCCACGCGCCCTCGCCAATGGAGAATGCGCCGCGCTGGATGGTCAGCTTGCCTTCAAAAATGCCTTGGTCGCCCTGCTCGGTAAAACGGGCTGGCACCAGCACCTCGTGGCTCTGGCCTTTGATGCTCAGTTGCCCCTTCACCTCGTACTGCCCATCGGCCAGCGGCTTCACGCTGGTGGAGGCAAACTTGGCAACGGGGAAAGCCTTGGTGTTGAACCAGGTTTTACTGGCCAGCTCGCTGTTGGCCTCGTCGTTATCGACATCTACGCTGTTCAAATCCACCTCTAGCGTGGCCTGGGCTTGCTCGGGGGCGGCAGGGTCAAAGCGCAACTGGCCGTTAAAGCGGTTGAACACGCCTTCCATGCCCACGCCCATTTGCTGGTAGTTGAAGGTAATTTTGCTGTCCTTGGACAGCACCTGGTTGTATTCCGCCGCCTGCGCTGTGCCGGCCAATGCCAGCAGCAAGCCCAGGGGAAGCAGTGAGGGAGTGATTTTTTTCATCATGATGGTTTCCTTAAAATTTTTTGGTTTGCGCCAGGCCAGCCTTTAGCTGCGACGCGGCAAGATACGGATGAGCACCTCATCCTTGTTGATGAAATGGTGCTTGAGCGCTGCGCCCACATGCCCCAGCAGCACGCCCAGCAGCGTTAGATTCAATACCACATGCAAAGTTTGCAGGGCATCGCCCACTTCCTTGTTTTTACTTAGCAAGTCAGGCAGTGGCAGCACGCCAAACCACACCGTGGGAATGCCTTTGGCCGAACTCATCAACCAGCCAGATAGAGGAATGGCCAGCATCAACCCATACAGAGCGATATGCCCCAGATGGGCGGCCAGGCGCTCCAGGCCAGACATATGCCCCGGCAAGGCAGGCGGGCGATGGGTAAAGCGCCACAGCAAACGCAGCAGCACTAGGAAGAACAAGCTCACCCCCAGCCATTTGTGCCAAGAGTACCACTGCAACTTGCCAGGCGAAAAAGGCAGCCCCTGCATGTAAAAGCCCATGGCCAAAGCACCAAAAATCAGCACGGCCATCACCCAGTGCAGCCACTTGGCCGTTGCGCTGTAGTGCGTGGCAGCGGTAGTCGAATGTGCAAATTCGTTCATAACAACAATAGGCAAGAAAGAGGATTCATCAGTAAAAAAAGTGATAAGCCCGACTATAGGGTTTTCACCAGCATTGATATAGAGGCCAATTGCCAACGCTTTGTTCCACAAATGACAACAATCCGGCTGAAATGAAACCATGCCCCTGCCCTTGCCGTGCAGGCAGGGGAGGTAGAAGCAGGCATAATTACGGGTTTTCCTGCATGTTCACCACCACCAGCACGGATGAAGCCTAGCCCTATGGACCCCTACCCGAGTTGCTAGCTTCCCGCTCCCTAGCGCTGCCCTGACAGGCCGGGGGCTGGAAGCGATACCGACCATCCCCCCTTTTTTTGCCCAGCCCTGTCACAGGCTTTACTTTTTGGGAGCAGCCGCCATGCTCAATATCTTTATGCTGTCCAACGGACGGCTGGTGCAGGCCGAAATCAATCACCTGCAAGATTTGGAAAACCTCCAGCCCATTTGGGTAGATATGGAATCACCCACGCCCGAGGAAAAGCGTTGGGTTAAACAACACTATGGCCTGTCTATTCCTGACGATGCCACAGATGATGATATTGAAGAATCTGCCCGCTTCTATGAAGAAGACAATGGCGAGCTGCATATTCGCAGCGACTTCTTGATTGACGATGATGAAGACCCGCGCAGTGTGCGCAGCGCCTTTATTTTGAATCAGCACAACCAGGCGTTGAAAAGCTGTGGCGTTTTATTTTCCATTCACGAAGAAGATATTCCCGTTTTCCGCCTGCTGCGCCTGCGTGCCCGGCGTGTGCCTGGTTTGATTGACGATGCCAAGGACGTACTGCTCTCTTTGTTTGATGCAGACGTAGAATACTCTGCCGATACCCTAGAAGGTATTTACGACGACCTGAAAAAAGTCAGCAAACGGGTGTTAGCCGGGCAAATTACTGATGATTATGCCCAGCATATTCTGGCCGATATTGCATGGCAGGAAGATTTGAATGGCCGCATCCGCCGCAATATGCTGGATACACGCCGCGCCGTCAGTTTTATGATGCGCAGCAAAATGCTGGATGCCGAGCAATTTGAAGATGCCCGCCAGATTCTGCGCGATATTGAATCACTCGATAGCCACACCCAGTTTTTGTTTGACAAAATCAACTTTTTGATGGATGCCCTGGTCGGCTTCTTAAACATCAATCAGAACAAAATTATCAAAATCTTCTCGGTGGCCAGCGTGGCTTTGCTGCCGCCCACCTTGATTGCCAGCGTCTATGGCATGAACTTTCACGCCATGCCAGAACTGGAATGGAAGTACGGCTATCTGTACGCCATCCTCGTCATGATTGCCAGCGCACTGGGTCCGATGCTGTACTTCCGCAAGCGCGGCTGGCTGAAGTAAATAATATAAAAAATGCCGCGCTTTAACTGCGCTGATACACCCGGCGCAGCAGTTGGCGTAGCTGGGCTTGCTCTTTGCTGCTGAGGTGGGCGAGGGCTTTGGCCTCGCCGTCTTGCACTTCGGCCTCGGCTTGGGCGATAAGGGTTTGCCCGGCCTCTGTCAGGTGCAGGCCGTGGGCGCGGCCATCCAGAGGGTGGGGCTGGCGTTGGAGCCAGCCTTTTTTCTCCAGGCTGCGCACTTTGGCAACCAGATTGGGCGGCAGCAGGTTCAGGCAGGCGCACAGTTGGCTGGAGGTAATGCCCGCGTTATGCCCCACCACCGACAGAATCGAAAAATCCACCACGCGCAGGCCGTGCTCGGCCACGGCGTGCATAAAGGTGTCAATCAGGTGCAGCGAGGCCATGCGGGCATTGAAGCCGACCAGCGATTGCAGAAATTCGGTGTTAATGCTGCCCTCGCTGGGGCAAGCGGCGGCAGCGGCCAGGGCGTTGGGGATGGTGGTGTTCACGGTTGGGCGGGAAGAGTGATAACTTGCCCAATCATGGCACAGCGCATGTCCAACTCAGGCAATACCCAGCGGCGCAGTGCTTGCACAGGGGCTTGCCAGCGTGGGCTGGGCTCAGATTGCGCTAGGGCGGCTATCTCCAATTTCGCACCGCCCCAGGCCAGTAGTGCTAGGGCGGTGGCGCGTAGAAAATCATCCGCCACTTCATAGGCCAGCAGGGGCTGGGGCTGGCAGGCGCTGACGATGGCTTGGGCAAGCTGCTGCACCTGCGCCAGGCATTGGCGGGCGTGGGCGGCCAGGCTGTGGGGCTGTGCCTCACTATGCGCAGCTAGCTCTGCGCTGGCCTCGGTGAGCAGGGCGCACAGCGCCTCGCCCTGGTCGGGCAAGACTTTGCGCACCAGCAGGTCAATAGCCTGGATTTCATTTGTGCCCTCGTAAATCATGCTGACGCGGGCATCGCGCAGGTGTTGCTCTACGCCCCATTCGCGGATATAGCCGTGGCCGCCAAAGAC
>JAHAYB010000350.1 GCA_018384835.1 Comamonas sp. | reverse complement strand
GCCCAAGTCCATGCCGTTGGAGCCTAGCCACATAAGGTGGTTGAGCAGGCGTGTAATCTCGGAGAACAGCACCCGGATGTACTGGGCGCGTATGGGCACATCCACGCCTGTCATTTTTTCAATGGCCAGGCAGTAGGCGTGCTCATTGCACATCATGGAAACGTAGTCCAGCCTGTCCATATACGGCAGGGATTGGAGGTAGGTTTTGTGCTCGGCCAGTTTTTCAGTAGCGCGGTGCAGCAGGCCAACGTGCGGGTCAGCGCGTTGCACCACCTCGCCGTCCAGCTCCAGCACCAAACGCAGCACACCGTGCGCTGCCGGGTGCTGCGGTCCAAAGTTCAGGGAGTAGTTTTTAATTTCAGCCATGGTGATTGAGCCATAGTCATGGGCGCAGCGCCCTTGCTATCAGTGCAGCCCTCCGTAGTTGTCTTCGCGGATGGTGCGCGGGGTAATTTCACGCGGCTCGATGGTCACGGGCTGGTAAATCACACGCTTTTGCTGCTCGTCATAAGCCATTTCAATATGGCCAGACAGCGGGAAGTCCTTGCGGAAGGGGTAGCCGATAAAGCCATAGTCCGTCAGGATGCGGCGCAGGTCGTTATGCCCTTCAAACAAGATGCCGTACAGGTCAAAGGCTTCGCGCTCAAACCAGTTGGCACCGCTCCAGATGTCGTTGAGCGAATCAATCACCGGCAAATCATCATCCGGGCAGAAGGCGCGTACACGCACACGCTGGTTCAGGCTGATAGACAGCAGGTGCGAGACCACGGCAAAGCGCAGCCCGTCGGTGCCCACATCGCGGTAGGTGGAGTAGTCCACGCCGCACAAATCCATCAACTGCTCAAACTGGCAGCCGGGGGCATCGCGCAAGGTGCGCATAGCTTGCAGGTAATCTTGGGCAGAGACTTCTACCGTGACCTCATCCAGTGCCACGGTGACTGATTTAGCCAGTTTTCCCAGCGCCTTGGCCACGTTGTCACGCAGAGCCTGGGGAGTAATAGCAATGTTAGACATGCTGTTTTCCTTTCTCGGCCTAGACCCTAGACGCGGGCAATGGTGTTGGTGCGGCGAATTTTCTGCTGCAACTGGATGATGCCGTAAATCAGCGCCTCTGCCGTGGGCGGACAGCCTGGCACATAGACATCCACCGGCACAATGCGGCCACAGCCACGTACCACGGAGTAGCTATAGTGGTAGTAGCCGCCGCCATTGGCGCAAGAACCCATGGAAATTACCCAGCGCGGCTCGGACATCTGGTCATACACCTTGCGCAGCGCCGGAGCCATTTTGTTGCACAAAGTGCCCGCGACAATCATTAAGTCCGACTGGCGCGGCGAGGCACGAAACACCTCAGCGCCAAAACGCGCCAAGTCGTAACGCGCTGAGGCTGAGTGCATCATCTCTACAGCGCAACACGCCAAACCAAACGTTACCGGCCAAATCGAGCCGGTTTTGGCCCAGTTCACCACCGCGTCGTAACTGGTGGTGACAAAGCCCTGCTTCATCACGCCTTCAATCATTGCTTTTCCTTATGGCGACAGCGCCAGGCTACCGAAGTCGCCAAGCGCCGCCTGTAATGCAAACCAGCGTTAGGGCCTAGGCTTGCTTGCTGCCCTTAAAGCCCATGCTACTCCCAGTCCAGAGCGCCTTTTTTCCACTCGTAGGCAAAGCCCACGACCAGAACTGCCAAGAAAATCAGCACAGCGATAAAGCCCGTCACTCCCACATCGCCAATGGCCACAGCCCAAGGCAAGAGGAAGGCAAGCTCCAAGTCGAACAGGATGAACAAAATGGCCACCAAGTAGTAGCGCACATCGAACTTCATGCGCGCATCTTCAAAGGCTTCAAAGCCGCATTCGTAGGGGGAGTTTTTGGCCTCGTCTGGGCGATTGGGGCCCAGGATATATCCCAGCGCCAAGGGCACGATGCCTACAGCAGCACCCACAATGGCGAACAATAGAACGGGAAGGTATTGATCAAGTTGCATAGTGAAGAAGACATTTCCCGCAATTTGCGGTCTGCCTTCCTGATCGCAGCCTGATCTTGTGAGGCAGACTATTTTGTGATTGGTGCCGTCGGCGAGAATCGAACTCGCACAGCTTTCGCCACTACCCCCTCAAGATAGCGTGTCTACCAATTCCACCACGACGGCTAGGGATGCGTTACCTGGCTTGAAAGAGGGAAGGCGCTGCATGTATGCAGCGCCTTAACCAGAAAACTTGCGTATTCTAGCCTGAAACTAATGCCGTCTCAGGCTAGTTCAGACAAGTTTGTTACTTACTTATTACCAGGGATTAGATCTGCACCCTGCGCAGGCTCAGAAGTAGGCACGGTTTGTCCACTGACAGGGGCGGGGGTAATGGCTGTATTTTCCAGCACACTGCCCACGCTATCGGGGCGCAGATTGCCCAAATACGCCAGCGCCAACGTGCTGACAAAAAACACCGTAGCCACCGCCGCCGTAGAGCGCGATAAGAAGTTCGCACTGCCACTGGCTCCAAACAAACTGCCCGATGCGCCGCTTCCAAAAGCCGCGCCCATGTCAGCGCCCTTGCCGTGCTGCATCAAAATCAGCCCAATCATTGCCAAGGCCGCCACGATTTGCACTACCAAAATAATTCCGGCAAATGCTCCCATAAAACCATCTCTTTCTTGAAGAATTTGTGTGTAAGAACGTGTGTACGTTCTAAAAAATTTCACCCAAGACTTCTACAAATCACCTGCCGCAGCAGCAATGATTTGTAAAAAGTCTGCCGCTTTCAGCGCTGCACCACCAATCAGGCCGCCGTCAATATCGGGCTGGGCTAACAAGCTGGCAGCGTTGGCGGCGTTCATGCTGCCACCGTACAACAGGCGCACGCCAGCAGCCTCTGGATGGGCAGCCACTAACTGCGCACGCAAGGCCGCATGAACGGCTTGCGCCTGCTCAGGCGTGGCGGTTTTACCCGTGCCAATCGCCCATACCGGCTCGTAAGCGACGACTAGGCGCAAGACATCATCCTTGCCAACGGTATCGAGCACTGCCCCCAGTTGGCGCTGCACAACGGCCTCGGTTTGACCGGCTTCGCGCTCGGCCAGTGTTTCACCGATACACACCACCGGGGTCATGCCCGCCGCGAGAGCTGCCTGTGCTTTAGCGGCAACCACGGCATCGGTTTCACCGTGGTACTGACGGCGTTCAGAGTGTCCGACCAAGGCATAGCACACGCCAAACTCTTGCAACATGGCCGCAGAAATCTCGCCGGTAAAAGCGCCGCTGCTGTGCTCAGACACATCCTGCGCCCCTAGCGCAATGGCCGTGCCAGCCAGCAACTGCTGCACCTGTGCCAGATAGGCGGCAGGTACGGCCACAGCCACATCACATGCAGCGGCTTGTTGCTGCTGCAAACCGTCTGCCACAGCTTGCAGCAGGGCGGCGTTTGCGGCCAAGCTGCCATTCATCTTCCAGTTACCGGCAATGAGTTTTTTGCGTGTCATGTTGCGGTGCTCCTAGTCTTGTTGGGGTAGGTTGGGCTGTTGAGGCTGCTGTGGTAACTGCTCCACCTGCTGCGGTTGCTGTGGTTGTTGCAACTGCTGCTCGGGCTGCTCCTCGTAACGAGTCTCACGGGGTTCGCGGGGGTAGCGCGATTCACGCCCACCTTCACGGGGGGCACGGGGTTCACGCGATTCGCGCGGTTCGCGCTCAGGCATACCAGCAGGGCGCTCAATCAACGCTTTCAACGACAGTTTGATGCGGCCTTTATCGTCCGTCTCCAGTGCCTTGACCTTCACCACTTGGCCTTCTTGCAGATAGTCGGTGACTTTTTCCACGCGCTCGTGGGCAATCTGGCTGATGTGCAGCAGGCCGTCTTTGCCGGGCAGCACATTGATTAAAGCGCCAAAGTCCAAAATCTTGACCACGGGGCCTTCGTAGATTTTGCCCACTTCCACCTCAGCGGTGATTTCTTCGATGCGGCGCTTGGCTTCATCGGCCTTAGCCGCTTCGGTTGCGGCGATGGTAATCGTGCCGTCTTCCTCGATGTTGATTTGGCAACCGGTTTCCTCAGTCAGGGCGCGAATGGTTGCGCCGCCCTTGCCAATCACGTCGCGGATTTTTTCGGGGTTGATTTTCATGGTGAACAGCTTGGGCGCGAAGCTGGAAACCTCGGTCTTGGCCTCGCCCATGGCTTCCTGCATCTTGCCCAGGATGTGCAGACGCGCTTCCTTGGCCTGCGCCAGCGCCACCTCCATGATTTCCTTGGTGATGCCTTGGATTTTGATGTCCATTTGCAAAGCGGTAATGCCTGCGGTCGTACCCGCCACCTTGAAATCCATATCGCCCAGGTGGTCTTCGTCACCCAGAATGTCGGTCAGCACGGCGAATTTGTTGTCTTCTTTAATCAGACCCATCGCGATACCTGCCACATGCGCCTTCATCGGAACGCCCGCATCCATCATGGACAAGCAACCGCCACACACCGAGGCCATGGAGGAAGAGCCGTTGGATTCGGTAATTTCCGACACCACGCGAATGGTGTAGGGGAATTCTTCCTTGCTGGGCAGGCAGGCCACCAAAGCACGCTTGGCTAGGCGACCGTGGCCAACTTCGCGGCGCTTGGTGGAGCCCATGCGACCGACTTCGCCCGTGGCAAAGGGAGGCATGTTGTAGTGGAACAGGAAGCGGTCTTCAAACTCGCCGGCCAGCGCGTCAATGCGCTGGGCATCGCGCTCTGTGCCCAGGGTGGAAACCACCAGCGCCTGCGTTTCACCACGGGTAAACAGCGCCGAGCCGTGGGTGCGGGGCAGCACCGAGTTGCGGATTTCAATCGGGCGCACGGTGCGGGTATCGCGCCCGTCGATACGGGGCTCACCTGCCAGAATCTGGCCGCGCACGATACGCGCTTCAATGTCAAACAGCATGTTCTCAACCTTGACGGCATCGAACTCTACGCCCTGCTCGGTCAAAGCGGCTTTGACGCTGGCATAGGCTTCGCGGCAAGCTTGGGTGCGCAGTTGCTTGTTGCGGTTTTGGTAGGCGGCGCGTAGAGGAGCTTCACCCAGCTCGGCCACTTTGGCCAGCAGAGTTTGGTCTTGCGCCTCGGGCTGCCAGTCCCAAACGGGCTTACCTGCTTCACGCACCAGCTCATGGATGGCGTTAATGGCAATCTGGCTTTGCTCGTGGCCATAGACCACTGCGCCCAGCATGACTTCTTCGGGCAGTTGCAGCGCTTCGGATTCGACCATCAGCACGGCGGCTTCAGTACCGGCCACAACCAAATCCATCTGGCTGTTTTTGCGCTCGGTCTGACCGGGGTTGAGCACGTATTCGCCATTGATATAGCCCACACGCGCAGCACCGATGGGGCCGTTAAAAGGAATGCCAGAAATCGCCAGCGCAGCGCTGGTGCCAATCATGGCGGCAATGTCGGCATCCACTTCGGGGTTCAAGGAAATGGTGTGGATAACTACATGCACTTCGTTGTAGAAGCCTTCGGGAAACAGCGGGCGAATGGGGCGGTCAATCAGACGGGAAGTGAGGGTTTCCAGTTCGCTGGGCTTGGCTTCGCGCTTGAAGAAGCTGCCGGGGATTTTGCCGGCGGCATAGGTTTTTTCGATGTAGTCCACCGTCAGCGGGAAAAAGTCCTGGCCGGGCTTGGCGGTTTTGGAGGCCACGACGGTCGCCAGCACCACGGTGTCGTCGATATTGACCAGCACTGCACCGCTGGCTTGGCGGGCAATTTCGCCCGTTTCCATGGTGACTTGGTGCTGACCCCATTGGAAGGTTTTGGTAACTTTGTTGAACATGGTCATAAAAAGACTCCTTAAAACAACGACAGGGAGCAAGACAGACCGCGATGCCATTCCAGCACCGCACCCAGCACCACAAAGCGACAAGGTACGGTATTGGAATGACACAGCTTCGCTTGCTTGCACTCCCTTTGCTTGAATAAAAAACAGGATGCAAAAACGCCTGGGTAGCTCTTCAGCCACCCAGGCGCTTTACTCAAACCAGTGTTGGGTAAGCGAACTCAAGCACTGATGCTGTGCGGCTTACTTGCGCAGACCCAGCTTGGCAATCAAAGCCAGGTAGCGCTCGGCATCCTTGGTCTTGAGGTAGTCCAAGAGCTTACGACGGCGGCTGACCATGCGCAGCAGGCCACGGCGACCGTGGTGGTCTTTGGCGTGCTGTTTGAAGTGGGGGGTCAGCTCGTTGATGCGGGCCGTCAGAAGGGCAACTTGTACTTCTGGGCTACCGGTATCGTTGGCCGAGCGGGCATTGGCTTTAACAACTTCAGCCTTAACAGAGGCGGCAATCATGGATTTTTCCTTGGTATTACTGTTTACTTGCGCCAGGACTGGAAAGGCCGCTGGCGTGCGTCTTGCACGATGCAAAACCCGCTAATTCTAACGCCACAGCGTCAGCAAGACAAGCGCCTTTCACGCCGAGGCAAGTGCAAACGGCCAAGTGCTTAAGGGTTGGGGCGGGATTCACCGGCAAAAACATAGCTCTTGCGCTTCAGATGCAGCATCTCCAGCCCCTCAATCATGAAAAAGCCTGCTTCAAAAGGAATTTTGTTGATAAAGGCGTAGCGAATCTGCTCATAGATGCTGCTGCCCAAAGGCACGCTGTACGCCTGCATCTCAAAAATGCTGTAGTTCCACTCAATGGAGTGCTCAAAGGTGTACTTCGCACGCTCGTCAATCGTGAAAAAGCACCGGGGCTGGCGGTGCAGCAGTTGCAGCTTGAAAGTGGTGGGTTCAGAAATCAAAAAAACATCATCCTCTTGCGAGGTTAAGAACGCCAACACAGTGGTATGCGGCTGGCCATGCGCCAACGTGGTCAGCACGCCCACTTTGTTTTCATGGTCCTTCGCTTCAATTGGCCCCAAAGAGGTCAAAGGCGTTACAGGCAAATCCAGCTTGGGGCGGGTATCTAGCGGGTAGGTGTAGCCCGGCTCTTTGTACTCCTCCACCACTTGAAAGCCGTGGATTAGCATGAACTCCACCGGCTCGACATGCACCCAGTTTTCATCCACCACAATCACCCGCCCCTTATAGGAGCAGCGGTACACGCGCAATTCAGCGTCTAGCGCATCGACACCAGTGCGGTTATCCAAGTGCAAGGTGAGCAAGTCACCCAAGCGAAAGCTATGCCCTTTGGGCCTTTGGGGATAAAGACGCGCAGCTGATTGCAGCTACGCGGGTACACCACCCCAATGTGATGAACAATGCCCTGGGGCTGGTAAGCGGCCAAGATGCCTAAAAACTGCTCGCCTAAATAATCCTTCAAAGCCATAAGACCCTCCGTATAAGCACCCCCAAGGGTAGGAAGAAGCCCAAATTCTTACACGCGCTTTACCCACACCGCCGCAAAAAACCCATCCATTTGATGGCTATGCGGCCAAGGGCGCAGGTAGAGCTGGCCATCATCCCCGCCGCTGCACAGGGTGGCAGCATTCTCTACCTTTAAGCCTTCCAGCAAGGCCGCTACGGACTGAGGGGTGAAATCAGGGTTGGCGGCGCTAAAGGCTTGGGCGATTTCCTCATTCTCACTGGCTAGCAGGCTACATGTGGCGTACACCAAGCGCCCACCGGGTTTCAGTAGCCGCGCTGCGCTTTGCAAAATGGCAGCCTGCTGCTGATTGAAGGCAGCCACGGTTTGTGGGGT
>JAHAYB010000343.1 GCA_018384835.1 Comamonas sp. | reverse complement strand
AAGCCCGCGCTGCGCGTGATTGATATTCGCGACAACGCCAGCTTTGCCCAAGGGCATATCCCCGGCGCAGTCAACGCCCCCTATAGCCACTGGCGCGGCCCGGCGCATAACCCCGGCTTGGTTCCGGCGCTAGAGCAGCTCACTGCCCTGGTGCAAAGCCTGGGGCTGGAAGCGGGCAGCCACGCGGTTATCGTCTCTGGCGGGCAGGATGCGGCGGACTTTGGCACCAGCGCCCGTGTGTACTGGACGCTTAAATCCCTAGGCGTGCAGCAACTGTCCATCGTTAACGGCGGTATGCAAGCCTGGGAAGAGGATTTTGACCTGCCCTTAAATACCGCTGCTGACACTGCCCAGCCCATCACCCCCAGCCACTTTGCCCCCCAATGGCAAGACCAATGGCTGGCTGGCCGTGCTGAGGTGGCCGCGCACCTACAAACCCGCAGCGCCACCTTGGTCGATGCCCGCCCCCAGTCTTTCTACCTCGGCCAGACCAAAGCCCCCGATGCCAAGGCCGCTGGCACGCTGCCCCAGGCGCTGAATGCAGATTTTCAGCAATGGTTTACCCCTGGTAGCGGCCTGATGGATACCGCCCAGGCACAGGCCAAGGCCACAGAGCTGGCGCTGCCCGCCGAGCAAGCCACGATTACTTTCTGCAACGCTGGGCATTGGGCGGCGATTGATTGGTTCGTGCTGAGCGAGCTTGCCCAGCAGCCCCAGGTAAAGATGTACGCTGGCTCTATGGTCGATTGGACGCAAGCGCCCCAAGCCCTGCCCATGGCCAACGAGCCTAGCCGCAGCACACAGATTGCCCGCGCTGCCCAGCAATGGTGGAGTCAGCAAGGCTTTTGAAAAATCTTCAGCCCGGCCTGTTTGGCCTTGGGCTATAACCGAGCACCTCTTTAGCCGGCCTTGGCGCAACCCAAGTGCCGGTTTTTTTTGATTTTTTTTACGCCTATCACTATCAGCAACATGACGCAACAACAACCCCCTTCCTCTTGGCTGCGCTGGACGTTCTGGCTCTGCCTGGTCGGCTTTCTGGCCTGGGACTTTGCCCAATCGCCCTCTATCAATCTGCGGCTAGAGCCTGCTTTTATCGCTATTGGCTCTGGGCAAAGCAGCCAGGGCGGCCACTGCTCTATGCCCGATTAACCCCCCCTTTGCCATCACGAACGAGAAGAATTGCATGAAATACCCCCTCTTCCTAGGCAGCCTGCTCTGCCTGGCGGGCAGCAGTTGGGCGGCTGCGCCCCTGCTCACACCGCAAGAACTCGCGCCCCTGTTGGAGCAAACCAGCAGCAACCACCCCCTGCGCGTGATTGATATTCGCGACCCCAAGGAGTTTGCTGCCAACCATATTCCCGGCGCAGTCAGCGCCCCCTACGGCCAATGGCGCGGCCCGGCCAACAACCCTGGCGATTTACCCGCCACGGAAAAGCTCGTGGCCTTGCTGCAAGCGCTGGGGCTGCAAGCCCATAGCCACGCCGTCGTAGTGTCCACTGGCAAAGACAGCACCGACTTTGGCGCTAGCGCCCGCGTGTACTGGACGCTCAAATCCCTGGGGCTGACGGAGCTTTCCATCGTCAACGGCGGTATGCAAGCCTGGGCAGCGGCGCAGTTGCCGCAAACCACAGCAGTCAGCGTGATTACCCCCAGCAGCTACGCGCCCAGCTTTAGCAGCGAATGGCTGGTCTCGCGTGAAGAGGTCCTTACCCACGTACAGCAGCAAGATGCCCACTTGATTGATGCCCGCCCCACCGCGTTTTATGAGGGTGATAAGCAAGCACCTGCTGCCAAGATTGCGGGCACGCTGCCTGGCGCACAAAGCCTGGACTACAACCAGCTTTTTGCCCCCAAGAGCAGCCTGCTAGACAGCCAAGCCACCCAGGCCATGGCTAGCCGCATCGCCCTTACCCCTGAGCAAGACACCGTGGCCTTCTGCAACACCGGCCACTGGGCAGCCACGCAGTGGTTTGCCCTGAGTGAGATTGCCGGGCAGCCGCGCACCAAGCTCTACGCGGGTTCTATGGTCGATTGGACGCAAGCGCCCGAGCCGCTACCCACGGCCAATACACCCAGCCGGGGCGAGCAAATCATGCGCTCCATCCGCAACTCGTTAGAGCGGCTTTTCAACTAAGCCTCCCACCCCTTACTCCTGTCATTTAGCTTTTGAAAACTGTCATGAAACGACTACCTTTGGCCGTATTGATTACCGCCTTCGCCATCTGGCTGCTGTGGAGTGTGGCCATGCGCCAGGCCGCGCTGTTTGTAGTGGGCGTGGGCTTGGGCGCTGTGCTGGCGGGTCAACGCTTTGGCTTTACCACCGGCTGGCGCAACCTGATTGAGAAAAAAGACCCCGCTGGCGTGTTTGGCCAACTGCTGTTGCTGGCGCTGGCCGCCACCTTGGCCATGCCGCTGCTGGGGCATTTCCCTGAACTGTCTGCCGCCCTGGGGCCGCCTAGCGTCAGCCTGTTGATTGGGGCGTTTGTGTTTGGCCTGTGTATGCAGATTGCCGATGGCTGCGGTAGCGGCACGCTGTACAAGGCGGGCATGGGCTTTCCCATGAACGCGGCCATCTTGCCGCTATTTGCCCTGGGGAGCTTTTTGGGTAGCTGGCATTTGGGCTGGTGGTTGGAACTGGGTCGCTTGCCCGCCGTCGGCCTAGTCAACACCTGGGGCTGGCAA
>JAHAYB010000334.1 GCA_018384835.1 Comamonas sp. | reverse complement strand
GTGCATTGAGCGCTGGCCAAGTGGGCGCATTGACTGCTGGCCAAGTGGGCGCATTGGACAAAGACCAACTGAACGCATTGGATTCCGATGCTGACAAGGTGCAAGCCGTCAAAGTTGGCTCCATTGATGACGCTCAGGTGAAAGACCTATCCACTACCTTCTTGAATGCCATGAGCGATACGCAAATCACTGCCTTCAAGAAGGGTAAGATGGGTGACAGCCAAGCTACTGTGGCTCAAGCTTGGATTAATGCTGGAAAAGCAGAGGTGGAAGACTTCGCTGGCATTACTACAACTCTCAACCCCAAAAATCCTTAAATAGCTCCTAGCTAACCCCAAACCCCGGCCCTAAAGCTGGGGTTTTTTATTGCCCGCTATTTCAGCAGCCCCGTACACCCCCCGCCCTGCAATCCCCTTTTTAACCAAGGCTTTGCCTAGTAATTCGGGCTTTTGCCTGTCAGACTTGGCGCTACAGTGGCTAACTGTGCAGAAAGCCCCTAAATTTTGCGACCTAGCCCCCGATGTCTAAGGGAGTGTGTGCTTTGCACGGTGTGCGCTTGTGTGTTTTGCCCCTATTGGGGGGGTGTTCCTTGCCACCATTGTTGTTGTCACCTAAAGGGGCGGCATTCACCACAAGGGGAAAAAGATATGTCAGATTTAACCGTCTCTACCATCAAAAACTGGTCCGTTTCCGATTTTGCAGCCCAAATCAGCGATATCAAAGGCGATAAAAAGCTCATGGGCGCTTTAAGCGCCAACCTGCTCAAAGACCTCAGCGTTGCACAAATCCAAAGCATGGAAAGCGGGGTGCAATACCTCAACGCCAAGCAAATCGCCGCCATGGATGCCAACAAGTTTGGCGATGGGGCGCTTACCTACCTCGGCCAGCTGGACGTAGCGCAGTTAAAAAAAGTAAAGGTCAGCGACTTTAGTCTCGCTGCTGTGCAAGCCCTCTCTTCTGTGCAGGTGGGCAAGCTCTCTAAAGAGGAAGTCGGTAACTTCAACGCCGCCCAAATGGCCGCCCTGGGCGAGGATGTGGCCGCCCTATCCGCAGGCCAGATGAAAACCCTCAAAGCCGACCAAGTGAAGGGGCTAACCACCGCCCAACTCAGCCTGCTCAACGGCAAGCAAATGAAGGCGCTGGGCAACGAGCAAATCCAAGCCATCAAAGCCCAAGACCTGCAATACATCAGCCAAGAAGCCTTTCACGGCATGAGCGCCAAGCAAATGCAGGCATTTAGCACCGAGCAAATTGCAGCGCTCTCTACCGACCAGTTGGTTAACTTGAGCCCCTCGCAAATGAAAAAGCTCAACAGCAGCCAAATGGCCGCCCTCACCCCAGAGCAAGTGCAGGCGCTCACGCTAGAGAACTTTAAAAACGCCGGTAACGCCAAGGCGCTCACCTCCCTATCCGCCCAGCAACTGGCCAGCTTGGGTGACAACATTGTCAACCTCAGCACCGACAGCCTGGCCGCCTTCAAGCCCGCCCAGTTCAAGCAACTAAGCAGCACGCAAATGGAGCAGCTCACCTCCACCCAAGTGGCCAGCTTGGGCGCTAAACAAGTCAAACGCCTGAACCTTGAGCAAGTTGCCGGGCTGGGCGATGACATCTGGCAGCTTGATAAGCTGGCCCTTAACGCCCTCACGGGCAAGCAGCTCCAAGCCCTAACCAAAGAGCAGTTGCAGCACGCCGACGTGGATGAAAAACTTGCCGACCTGACCTTCAAGCAGCTCAAAGCCTTCACGCCCGCGCAAATTGTGTACATCAGCGATGCCGCCATTGCCAGCCTAGAAGTCAAGCACATGAAGGGGCTGACCGCAGCCCAGCTCGGCGCAATGGGCACAAGCCAGATTACCTCCATCCAAACGCAAAGCTTTGTGCAGCTCAAGGCCGCCCAGCTCAAGCTGCTGACATCTGGGCAGATTGAGGCGCTCAGTAGCAACCAAGTCGCCAACCTCACCCCCAAGCAAGTCAAGGGCTTGAACGAAAACCAAATTCTAGGCTTTAACGGCGAGAGTGGCGACCTAGAGCAACTGAGCGCCGAACACCTCAAAGTGCTCAAACCCAAGCAGCTTGCCGTTTTGGACCTAAGCAAACTCAGCACCCTAGAGGGCCTGAAGGGCAAGCAGATTAAGAACCTGACCGATGCCCAAATCCAATCCCTAAGCACCGCCAGCATCCAAGCCCTTACCGTAGGGCAGATGAAGTACGTCACCGACAGATTCATCAGCAACCTAAGCTCCACCCAAATCGGCGCCATTGAAACGCAAGACCTGCTTGCCATCAAACCCGCTGCCCTCATCAAGGGCTTGGGCGCTGTGCAATCGCCCGGCTTAACCGCCGCCCAAGTGGGCGTACTGACCTATAAAACCCTGGAAAGCCTGAGCGCACAAACCATCAAAGGTTTGAGCACCGATGCCCTGGCCGGGCTAGACAACAAGGCCAGCAGCCTTAGCGCCCAATTCATTAACCAATTCACCACCGAGCAGTTCAACGCTGGCTTGAGCACCGCTGCCATCAGCGCCATCAGCGCCCAAGCCATCGCTGGTGTGAATGCCCAGTTCATCACCGCGCTGAGCACCGACCAGGCCAAAGCCCTCAAAGCCGCCCAAGTGGGCGCGTTAACCGTGGGTCAAATTTCTGCCATGGAGGTTGAAGATTTTGTGCAATTTGGTGCTGACCAAATCAAGGCTTTGACGGCGGCGCATATCTCCAAGGGTCTAAGCAGCAACCACCTGGACAGCTTGAGCAGTGCCCAAATCCAGCACTTGCAGCCGGCACAAATTGCCGCCCTCTCCACCGACGTAGTGGGCGCTATGGGGCTGGACAAGCTGCACGCCTGGAGCGCGGCTGCCCAAGTGCAAGCCCTCACCAGTGGCCACATTGCCGCCATCGCCACCGATTTGGTCCAAGACCTGGATGCCAACACCTTTATTGGCGCACTCACCGCCAGCCAGCTTAACGGCTGGGCAGGCAGCAGCGCCATCTTAGAGTCGCTGCAAAGCACCCAAATTGCCGCCATTGCCGTCGGGCAAATTGCCGGTTTGGACAAAGCCTTTATTGCCGGCTTAAGCACCGCAGTAGTAGGCAGCATGGGCAGCGCCCAACTAAGCCGAATGACAAACAACCAAGTCAGCGCCCTTAGCGCCGATCAGCTCAACACCTGGGCTAGCGAGGGCAGCAAAGTGCAGGCTTTAGGCAGTACGGTAGGCCATATTGCAAGCGGCCAAATCAACACTATCAACCCCGACTTCTTTGACAACATGGCCGCCCCCCAGGTGGCCGCCCTTACCACCGCCCAAATTGGCCAAATGCACACTGGCCAACTCAATGCCTGGGCAGACAATCCTGCCCAAATGCAGGCGTTAGGGGCGAAGGTAGCAGGCATTAGCGCTGACCAAATTGAAGCCCTGGGCACAGACTTCTTTAGCGGCATGACGGCGGCGCAAGTCGGCTCTCTGTCCGCCTTGCAAATTGGCCACATGACCAGCGCCCAGGTGGCAGTGCTCAGTGCCGACCAACTCAACGCCTGGAAAGACAGCGCCGACAAAGTGCAGGCTTTGGCAGGCCATATCACCCAAATTGATGCAAGCAAAATTAGCAACTTGAACGAGGGCATCTTCGCCAAGCTCACAACAGCGCAAGCACAAGCCTTATCTGCCGACCAAATTGGCCAAATGACCGGTGCGCAAGTTGGAGCGCTCAGTGCCGCGCAAATCAACACCTGGAAAGACAGCATCGACCAAATGCCAGCCTTAGGCAACAAGGTTGCCAACATCGCCACCAGTACGATGAAAAATCTTGAAACCGGCATCTTTAGCCAAATGAGCACCACCCAAATTACCGCCCTCACCGCCGATCAAGTTGGCCAAATGCGTGCCGACCAACTCAGCGCCTGGAAAGGTGGAACCCCAGACAAAGTCCTTGCTCTAGGGGCTGATGTGGCTTTAATTTCAGTGGCTGAAATTCCCAACATTGAGAAGGACTTCTTCTCGCTGATGAGTACTGCCCAAATTGGGGTTCTATCCGCCGCGCAGATTAGTGCCATCAAGGGCGAAGAGATTGCCAACCTCAGCGCCGCTCAACTGAATGTATGGGCATCTAACCCGCAAAAAGTCCAGGCTTTGGGCGATAGGGTTGCAAGCATGAAGTCTGAAGCTGTTCAAGGTCTTCATGTCAATTTCTTTACCAATATGACTGCAACCCAAGTTAGCAATTTAGGTAGCACCCAACTTCTCGCAATGACAGAGGCACACTTTAAAACGGGAATTAACACAGTCGCTAAAGTTCAAGCAGTAAATATCACAGGAGTTAACACATCATTAGTTAATGACTTGGAATCATTCTTCTTGTTAAATATGAGCCAAGCTCAAGTCACTGCTTTGAATAGTGATAGTGCGAAGTTTGCCAAACTCACCTCAGCCCAGTTGGAAGGAGTACAAAGCTGGGTAAATAAAGGCTGGCTGGTTGAAACCGACTTTACATCCAACCCTGGTTTGAAGCAGTTTCTGTTTTAGCCAAATCTCCTCCTCCCTCCTCCCAGACCCTGCCAGTTCTAAACCAGCAGGGTTTTTTTATGCCCGCGCCCCAAGCAATATTCTGTAATCCCCCGCAGTCCCTATTTCACCCCAGGCTTTGCCCGCCTATTCCAGCCTTTGCCCACCAGGCTTGGCGCTACAGTGCAGAACTGTAAAAAAGCCCTATCACCCATACCCAAAGGCCATACACCATGCACTACCAAACCATTGTTGAACAACTCTGGGCCGGGCAAGTTAGCTTTGCCCAACTACTGCAACATATTGAACAGCTCCAAGCGCAAGGCCACAACGCCAGCGCAACCACCCTCTACCTCGCGTGGCTAGAAAGCCAGCCCACCGACCACCCCGCCAACGCCTTTGCCTGGTTCAACCTGGGCGTGCAGCGCCTGGAAGCTGGCCGCCCCGCCGAATCGGTGCAAGCCTACGAGGCCGCCCTGCGCAGCAACCCCCAGCTGTGGCAAGCCCGTTGCAACCTGGGCCTAGCGCTAGAGCGCCAGGGCAATCTGGATGCCGCCCTAGCCCAATGGCAGCAAGTGATGGACGAGGCCAACCCCGAGGATGCCGACCAACGCCCCCTGCTGATTACCGCCCTTAACAGCCATGGCCGCGTGAGCGAGGCACGTAAAGACTATGGCAGCGCCATCAGCAGCTACAACCGCAGCCTAGCCATCAACCCCCTGCAAACCGACGTACTGCACCACTGGATTTTTGTACGCGCCCGCCAATGCCTGTGGCCCGTGTACGAAGCGCCCGAGGGCGTGGACGAGCAGGTGATGCGCAACTCCACCTCCGCCCTAGCGCAACTGGCCTTGTACGACGACCCGGCCACCCAGCTCCAACGCGCCCGCAACTACGCCGAGCAAAAAGCCCCCGCCGTCTATCCTGCACTGGCACAAGCAAACGGTTATGGACATAAAAAGCTGCGCATCGCCTACTGCTCTTCCGACTTTTGCACCCACCCCGTCGCCATGCTGACGGTGGAGCTGATTGAGCGCCACAACCGCGAACAGTTCGAGGTCTATGGCTTCTGCTGGTCGCCCGATGATGAATCCCCCCTGCGCCAGCGCATCGTGCAAGCGTTTGACCACTACATCCCCGTCCACCACCTAGACGAAGCGGCCACCGCCCAACTTATCCGCCAGCATGAAATCGACATCCTGATTGACCTGCAAGGCCAAACCTCTGGCGCACGTATGCAAGCCATGGCGCTGCGCCCCGCCCCCGTGCAAATCACCTACCTGGGACTGCCCGCCACCACCGGAATGCCCACCATGGATTTTGTGATTGGCGACCACTACCTCATCCCCGAGGAAAACGCCCAGCACTACAGCGAGCAAGTCATCTACATGCCCGATGTGTACCAGTCCAGCGACAGCCAACGCCAGCACAACGCGCCGCTGACCAAAAAAGCCTACGGCCTGCCGGGGCGCAAATTGATCTTCTGCTCCTTTAACAA
>JAHAYB010000325.1 GCA_018384835.1 Comamonas sp. | reverse complement strand
GCATTTGATAGCTCTAATAAATATTGATGGTTGGATATAATTGATATTATATTTTCCGAGAGTTCTTTGATATCATTTTCCTTAAAACATAGGCCATTTTCTTTGTGAAATATAGCTTCGTTGACAGCACCATTCGCAGAGGTGACGACTGGGATGCCGCATGCCATCGCTTCCAGGATTGATATGGGGAGTCCCTCTGCATCGCCATTGGATGCAGTAATACTAGGTAGGCAAAAAACCCTTGTCTGATGCAGCTGTGCCATTACTTCTTCAGAGTTTTGGGCGCGAAGAAAAGATACAGGTACATCTAATGATCGAGCAAGTCTCTTGGCATCTTCTAAAAGAGGACCTGTGCCAATCATAACAAGCTCTGCATCTGGCACTTGTTTTCTGACTTCGTGAAATGCACGCACCATGAGTAGTGGCGCTTTTTTTTCAACCATTCGCCCAACAAAAAGAATTCTTTTTTTTCTTTTTTCAATAGGCAGACCTAATGGCTTGAATTTTTCCGTATCTACACCAATATAAGAGACGGTGATTTTTTCTTCGGGGATACCCTGTTCAATAGCACGGCGTTTTATGGCATTTGATACGGCGATAAAACTAACGTTGGGGTCTTGGGCCATCTTTTTTAATCGACATGGATACACTCTGCGGCGTAGCCCGCCATGACCTTTTTTCCACCACCACTGGTGAATGTTAATATCCATACCATGTAACGTGACCACCATAGGTAAATTGGCTGCTTTCACACTAGGCCAAATATCTGTTGCACCAATACCGAAATGGGCATGCACCAAGCTGACATTCAACTGCTGTAGGCGATGCACTACATTTGGATCAGGGAGCCATAGCCAATAGCGCAAACTGCGTACCGGATAGCAGCCAGATTCAGGAATAATCTCTCGCTGCACGTTGGGTGTTTCTAATCCCCCTGGGACTTCCGTTCGCCCCAGTAATACAGGCTCCCACTCACTGAGTGCGCTGGCTTGATCTCGAATAAAGGTTTCCGATATGGGCAGCAGTTCACTGCGGAAAATGGCAACCCTTTTTTTCATCCTGTCAGACACCGTACTCAAGGCCTTCCCACTGAAAAATAACGAATCCCATATTTCTGCGCTTCGGGAGGCTCGTATAGGTTTCGCCCGTCCACCACTACGCCGGTACGCAAGGTTTGCTGCAGCCACGCAAAATCTACAGCACGGAATTGCTTCCATTCGGTGCAGATAACCAAGGCATCTGCATTGGCTACGGCTTCTTCGCGGCTGGTGCACAAGGTTAGTTGTGCTTGTTGGCCGTAAATGGCGCCGGCGGTGGGCATGGCAACAGGGTCGTATGCCTGTATGCGGGCACCAGCGTGCAGCAGGGCATCAATCAGGACACGGCTGGGGGCTTCGCGCATGTCGTCCGTGCCAGGCTTAAAGGCAAGGCCCCAGATGGCGATGGTGGCACCCTGGAGTTGCCCGTTCAGTGCGGCTTGGAGCTTGACGAATAAGCGCTGCTTTTGTCGCTGGTTGATGCTTTCGGTGGCGTGCAGGATTTCAGAGTGGTAACCAGCTTGTTGGGCCATGTGTTGCAGGGCCTGTACGTCCTTAGGAAAGCATGATCCACCGTAGCCGCACCCGGCGTACAAAAAGGAGTAACCAATGCGCGGATCTGAGCCAATGCCTCGCCGCACCTGCTCGATATCGCCACCCAGCAGTTCTGCAATGTTGGCCATTTCGTTCATGAAGCTGATGCGGCAGGCCAGCATGGCGTTGGCAGCGTATTTGGTCAGCTCGGCAGAGCGTGGGTCCATGAAAATCAGTTTGTCGTGCTTGCGGTTGTAGGGCGCATAGCACTCGCGCATCTTCTGCTGCACGTGGCTGGAGGTGGTGCCCACGATGATGCGCGGGCCTCGGGTGAAGTCTTCCAGGGCGCTGCCTTCTTTCATAAATTCCGGGTTGGAGCACACGTCAAAGGCAATGTCCACGCCGCGTTCTGCCAGCGTACGTGCAATGCAGGCGTGTACCTGTTCGGCGGTGCCGACAGGCACGGTGGATTTGTTGACGATGATCCGGGGTGCATTCATATGCTGACCAATGGTCTGGGCCACAGCCATGACATGACTGAGGTTTGCCGAGCCATCGGCGCTGGGTGGGGTGCCTACGGCGATGAACAGCAGCTCACCAAAATGGATGCCCTCTGCAGAGTCTGCGGTAAAGCGCAGGCGCCCTTCAGCCAGATTGCGCGCCAGCATCTCGTCCATACCTGGTTCATAGATGGGTGATTGCCCGGCCTGGAGCAAGTCTAGGCGCTCAGGATCGGACTCCACACAAATGACCTGATGCCC
>JAHAYB010000323.1 GCA_018384835.1 Comamonas sp. | reverse complement strand
GATTGTAGGTGCAGGGCCTTCTGGTTTGGTCACATCCATACTACTAGCCAATATGGGGATAAAGAATATAGTTATTAATAAATACCCCTCGCCCTCACCAGGGCCGCGTTCGCATATTACGAATCAGCGAGCCATGGAAATTTTCCGTGACCTTGGCTTAGAAGAGCAAGCCAAAGCACTATCCACCCCCCAAGACCATATGGGCGAGCATGTTTGGGGCAGCAGCCTAGCGGGTGAAGAGTTTGGTCGCCTACGCACTTGGTCCACCCACCCTACTGCCAAGGCTGCCCACGATTTAGCCAGCCCCTGCGCAGTGTGTGATTTGCCGCAGTTATACCTAGAGCCTATGCTGCTCAATGCGGCTATGCTGCGAGGCTCTGACGTGCGCTTTCAAACAGAGTATTTATCGCATGTGCAAGATGAGCAGGGCGTTACAGCCCGCCTACACGACCATATCAATGGCTTGGAATACGAGGTACATGCCCAATACCTGATTGGTGCTGATGGCGCTCGCTCTAAAGTAGCAGAAGATATTGGCCTGCCTTTTGAAGGGCAAATGGCAAAGGGCAATTCAGGCTCTATTAATGTGGAATTTACGGCTGATTTGAGCAATCTAGTTGCCCACCGTAAAGGCGATATGTACTGGATGCTGCAAGCAGGCTCGGGCTTAAATGGCACTGGCGTTGGGGTATTACGCATGGTACGCCCCTGGAATAGGTGGGTTTGTGTATGGGGCTATGAACTTGCTAAAGGTGCGCCTGATTTAAGTGAAGAGCAAGCGCGTTCAATTGTGCAAAAAATTCTTGGTGTAGATAATATTCCAATTGAAATTAATGCTATTTCTACTTGGACAATCAACCAACAATATGCTGCTTGTAATACCAAAGGCCGGGTATTTTGTATGGGGGATGCCGTACACAGCCATACCCCAATGGCAGGCTTGGGTATGAATACCTCGGTGCAGGATGGCTATAACTTGGCTTGGAAGTTGGGTATGGTTATTAAGCAACAAGCAGGAGCTCGATTGCTGCAATCCTATGACCAAGAGCGTTCCCCTATAGCACAGCAAATTGTTAATCATGCCTACCAATGCTTGGCTAAACTACCCCCCTTATTCGGCGCATTGGGCTTGCCGCCTTCACCCACAGAAGAGGATATGCAGCAAAGCCTAAAAAACCTGCAAAGCCCAACAGCAGAAGGTGCTGCCCAGCGCTTGGCTTTGCGCCATGCCATTGAAGAGACTACAGTGGGCTTTGGAGGGGCGCATGGTGTGGAACTAAATCAACGCTATACCTCTACAGCGGTAATTACTGATGGCACACCAGACCCAGGCTTTACAAAAGACCCCATGCGCTATTACCAAGCTAGCACACGTCCAGGCGCACATTTACCCCATGTATGGCTAACTAAAGAGCAGCGCCGTGTTTCTTCTTTAGATTTGTGTGGCAAAGGCGGGTTTACCCTATTGACAGGTTTGTCAGGTATTGCGTGGAAGGATATCGCCAAACAAGTTTCAGAAAATTTGGGTGTTGCAATTAAGGTACAACTTATCGGCCCAGGTCAAGAATATGTCGATACCTATGGAGACTTTGTCAACTTACTGTTAGAAAGTGGTTTGAAAGAAGATGCTGCTCTTCTGGTGCGTCCCGATATGTATATCGGCTGGCGTGCTACCGATAGCAGCCAGGCATCGGGCTTATTGGCAGCAATGAAAGCGTTGCTGGATAAAGCGTAAGTTGATGTCTGCTTTTTTCATTATTTCAACGAAGGAGACTTTTTGTGATTAAAAAATCAATGTTGGCCGCTGCGCTGGCAAGCTTGGTATCAGGTGCTGCTTTTGCAGGGGGGCAACAGCATTAGCTAACCGATTTGCCTGGATTACAGACAAAAAATATGGTATGGAAGCACTGATTCCAGTGATTCGTACCTCGTTAACGATTAATGCGGCTGGTGTTTCAGATTCACAAACAGGGGGGGGTGATATCTATCTGGGCCCTCTTATTTTAAGTTGGCACGGTCCGCAGTGGGATACTGCTTTGGGTGCTGGTTTTTGGTTGGATACAGGCAGCACCAGCCACCCAGCTTCAGCTGGCAAAGGCTATAAAGGAACCATGCTGACGGCAGGGGGTACTTACTTCTTTGATGGTAAAAAAACCCTCTCTTTCTCCGCCTTATCACGTTACGAGTTTAATGGTAAGGATGATTTTGGTATGCGTCCGGGTCAACAGCTCTCTGTTGAATGGGGCTTAGGGAAGTCTTTCTCTGGCTACAACCTAGGTCTGGTTGGCTACAGCCAGTGGCAAACTAGCCGAGATAAGGGGACAGGGGCTTCCGATAACAAGCACCAAGTTCACGCCTTGGGTGCTGAGTTTACTTATCCCATCCCGAGTGCTGGCGTTTTCTTAAAAGCAGCAGCTTATAAAGAATTCAAAGCCAAAGGCGGCACAGGGCCGCAACCCAAAGGCTCTTTAGTGCGCTTTACTTTGGTTAAAGCGTTTTAAGGTCTTAGTAAGGTCTTAGCACCAACCCCCTCTTCATATAAGAGGGGGGATAAAAATAAATATACCTTTTATAGATTGGCCTGTAATTACCGCTCGTAGTAGCGGCAGTATCAGTGCGTTGGTAGTAGCCCGCTGCTAGCCTTTAAGCCTCTGCGGCGGCTTGGGTGAGCTGCTCGATTGCTTCGCCCACCTCCAGCCAGCGCTCTTCACAGGCATCCAGCTCATCGCCCACGGCTTTGAGGCGCTTGCCTGCTTCGGCAATGTCTGCGGGGGGCAAGGTGGGGC
>JAHAYB010000318.1 GCA_018384835.1 Comamonas sp. | reverse complement strand
TGCCATTGCATGCTGACATGTACCAAACATTGCGGAGGGTTTTGCAGGATTTCCTTAGCAAAGCTGTTTTCCACATCTCTATGGTTATTTTGAGCTTGCTGTGTGTGCTGCTTGCGCTGCCTGGAACTGCGCCACCTGCACTGCTGCACTTGTCGTTTATTGATCAGTAACAGACCGCCCTGGGTGTTGTAGACCACAGATCCCACCCCAGAGCACCGCCAAGCCGAAGATGTAGAACATATTGCCGCTGTTGTGAGCAAAGAAGACTTGGGTCCAACCAAAGCCAAAATACGCCAGGGGTAGCAAAGTTGCAGTTGTGCGTAAGGCTAAGGCCTTGGGGCGCATTTCTTCAGGCACCCTATTCAGCCGCTTGCGCGTAGGCCAGAAGATGATTGCAGGGACTGCATAGAACAGCAGCAGCAGAACCAGACCTAGCAAACCGCGCTTGACCCACATGTCGAGAATTTCATTGTGGGCGTGCCCATACTCCAGCACGGACGGGTGGGCCAAGCCTTGCTCCACCATTTGCTGCTTGGCTGCGGGGTAGCCAACCAGGCCCCAGCCAGAGATTGGGTGTTGTTCGATCAAATGGATGGCCAAACGCCATTGCTCCAAGCGCTGGCCTACTGAAGTGACGGCATATTTCTGAGGGTCCTGTAGGTATTCAGAGACTTCCTGACTTGCGGCCTGGGCACGCTGTTCCAGCTTGTTATAGGCGGGCACGGCAACGAGAACGCCAAGTGCGACTATGCCGGCTGCAGCTATGCTGGCCAGTTTCTTGAAGCCGTTGAGCCAGGCCATGAGCCAGATTGCAGCGATTAGTAGCGGCGTTACCACCCATGAGCCGCGCGAGTCCGATAAAAAAGAGGCCAAAATCCCGCAGGCTCCTAACAGGCCTAAAACCGCTGCCTGCCATTTGCCCCAGCGTCCGAGAATGGCTATGGTAATGGTGGCGAAGCCCAAATACATGGCAATGCCGCCATATTGAATCGCGTTAGTGAACCCGCTGACGCGAGCCATTTTGAGAACTTCAGTCTGATAGGCTGCAATGGCCAGTGCACCTAAGGCTCCACATGCCAGTCCCCAAACAATTGCGGAAAGTCGTATGCCCGTCTTGCTGATGTAGCAAAGACTCAGGGCTGCCAGTGCATATCTGGCACCGAATTCCCAGTCTGCAATAGAGAACTGGCGATCGAACGACCTACTCCAAAGCAGGCCCAAAACCAAAATTATGCCCATCAGAATGCGCGTATCTTGCCCTGTCGGTAGCTTGGATCGGAAAACTGCGCAACCGACGATGGAGAGCAGAGCCAGAGCTGTCGAGCCATATGAGTAACCAGAGGGGAGAAAAAGGCTCAGAGCAAAAAAGGTGAAGCTGGAAGCATCTAAGGCGAGGTAAAAACCTCGGGCCACTTTTTGTTGGCTTGGTTTCGCAGACGTTTGTAAATACACAGCTATGAAGTTGGTGAGCTTGGCAGTGAGAAGGTGGTCTTCAAACTACACTGCGGTGGTTGTTTTAAGCGCAGAAGTGTATGTCGTCATTGCCCGTAGTTTTTATCAATTTATCAAAGGACGTAAAGCGTTGCGAGCGGATGACATCTCAGCTCAGGCAGATAGGCTTGGGAGCATCTCGCTTACCTGCTGTATGGTGGGCAGATTTGTCGGGCGATAAGCAGCGGTGGTATTTTTCACCTGCACTCAATCAACGGCAGTACTTCAAGCCTTTGGGGAATGGCGAAAAAGGGTGTTATGCCAGCCATGTCCTAGCTTGGCAGCAATTGTTGGCCAGCGATGCGCCTGCCTTGGTGGTCCTGGAGGACGATGTGCGCTTGCTGCCCAACTTTCCGTCATTGCTGCAAGCGATCGCTGATTTGCCGCCCCAGAGCGCTGGGACATGGTCAAGCTGTATGGGCGCGAGCACGAAAAAATTGCCCAGCAGATGCCGCTGGCCGACACCGGCGTGCAGCTCATCACGTACCGGCGCGTGCCCAGCTTTGCGGCGGCGTATGTCATTAGCCGGGCCGGGGCGCAGAAGCTGCTGGCCAGTCGGGTGCCGTTTGGGCGGCCCGTGGATGTCGA
>JAHAYB010000314.1 GCA_018384835.1 Comamonas sp. | reverse complement strand
TGCCGCCTGGGGCCGATTGATGCCATCCACACCCGCATTGGCGCGGCAGATGATTTAGCCAATGCGCAATCGACCTTCATGCTAGAGATGGTGGAAGCCGCGCAAATTCTGCACAGCGCTACGGCGCACAGCCTGGTGCTGATGGATGAGATTGGCCGGGGCACGTCCACCTTTGATGGCTTGGCGCTGGCCAGCGGCATTGCCCGCCACCTGCATGACCGGGTGCAAGCCTTCACCCTGTTTGCCACCCATTACTTTGAGCTGACCGAGCTACCCGCCCAGGCACGCGCCGCCGTCAACCACCACGTCGCTGCTGCAGAAAACGGGCAAGACATTGTGTTTCTGCACGAAATCCAGCCTGGCCCGGCCAGCCGCAGCTACGGCGTGCAAGTGGCCAAGCTGGCGGGCATTCCTGCGCCAGTGCTCAACCATGCCCGCCACGCCTTGAATGCCCTGGAAGAACGCGCCGATGCTGACCGGCTGCAAGTTGATTTATTCGCCCCCCCGCCCGAGGCAGACATTCCCGCCCCCAGCGCGGTCGAGGCGCTGCTGGCACAAATTAACCCCGATGCCCTCAGCCCCCGCGAGGCGTTGGAGGCGCTGTACCAGCTCAAGGCCCGCGCCCAGCGCTCTGTTTAGCCCGATAGCCTGATAGGCTGATAGGCTGATAGGCTGATGCTGCTTGCTTTAGCCTCTTTTTTATGCCGACCCACAGCCCAACACCACCTACCCTGTATTTTTTAGATTTTGATAGCAGCCAAGCCGAGGATGGCAGCGCCTGCTGGGATGCCATGGCGAGTGTGCAAGCGCCGCGCTGGCCAGAGGTACTTGCAGAGGTGCAAGCCCTGCTGCGCTGGTGCCAAACCCAGGCTAGCCCTCAGCCGCTGGAGGAGGGCGGTTTGTGGGATTTTGACCTGCAAGCTCAGGTGGAGGTGGCAGGCTCGCCCCTCAGCCAGCCCCTGCCCTTGCACTGGGACGGCTGGCAATTACAAGCACCACCGCCTGCCTGGCAGCAGGGGCAGGAGCCGCAGAGCGCTTGTTGGTTTAGCCTGTCCTTGACGCTGGTTTGTCACCCCAGTATGGATTGCCTGGTACGCGATGCTTGGCTAGACGAGGAAGGCTAGGTTGCCAAGCCTCAGTTTTTGAAATAATTTCAATCTGATGCTGAGAGGCACAATAAGTACGCTTAGTCAAGAGGCAGAAACACTATCGTTTTCCCTTGTTTCAACCCCTAAGCAAGTAGAAAGCCCGTATAACCGCATCCCTTATGCGTGTTGCTGCGTAAAATTTTTTCCCCAGCGATTGGCTGAACCCCGTTTTTGAATAAGAACGCACTTTTTTCGGAGCCCTCATGCAGGCATTACTCAAACTTTCACAGGCCATTGACGGGCTTAGCCGCTGGGTTGGGCGCTACGTCATCTGGCTCATTCTGGCGGCTACCGCCATTAGCGGCCTCAACGCCGTAGTACGCAAAGTGTTTCACACCAGCTCCAACGCGTTTTTGGAGATTCAGTGGTACTTGTTCGCTGCTTCTTTTTTGCTGGCCGCTGGCTACGCCCTGCTAGAGAAAGAGCACGTCAAGGTGGATGTGGTCAACGCCCACTTGCCATTGCGTGTGCGGGTGTGGATTGATATTTTTGGCTTCATCTTCTTTTTGGGGCCGGTGTGCGCGGTAATTTTGTACTATGGCACGCCCTTCTTTCTGCAAGCCTGGCACTCTGGCGAGACCTCCAGCAATGCCGGTGGCCTGATTCGCTGGCCCGTGTATCTGATGATGCCGCTGGGCTTTGGCCTGCTGCTGCTGCAAGGCATCTCTGAGCTGATTAAGCGCTTTGCTTTTCTGGCTGGTCTAGTACCTGACCCAACGGTCAAGGTACTGGAAAAGTCTGCCGAGGAAGAACTGGCCGAGGCCATCCGCAAAGCCGAAGAAGAACAAGCCGCCGCCAAGGCCAAAACCGCCTAAGCGCAAGGAGAAGCACTGTGGAATTTATTACTGGCAACCTAGCCCCCATCATGTTTGGCGGGCTGATTTTCTTCCTGCTACTAGGCTTTCCCGTGGCGTTCAGCCTGGGTGCTTGCGGCTTGTTTTTTGCCCTTATCGGCATCAAGCTGGGTGTTTTGCCCGAGGCGCTGCTGCAAGCCTTGCCGCTGCGCATTTACGGCATCATGCAAAACGAGACGCTGCTGGCCATCCCCTTCTTTACGCTGATGGGGCTGATATTAGAGCGCAGCGGCATGGCCGAGGATTTGCTGGACACCGTGGGCCAGCTCTTTGGCCCAATTCGTGGTGGTGTAGCGATTGCGGTGATTATTGTGGGCGCAATGCTGGCAGCAACCACCGGCGTGGTAGCCGCCTCTGTGATTTCCATGGGCTTGATTTCCCTGCCCATCATGCTGCGCTACGGCTATGACCGGCGCATTGCCACCGGGGTGATTGCCGCCTCGGGCACGCTGGCGCAGATTATTCCGCCCTCTCTGGTGCTGATTATCTTGGCTGACCAGTTGGGTCGCAGCGTAGGTGACCTGTACAAAGGCGCATTCCTGCCTGGCTTTATGCTGGTAGGGCTGTACGTGCTACTGATTTTTGCCTTTGCCATTTTCCGTCCCAATATGGTTCCCGCCCTGCCACCAGAGGCGCGTAACCTCAAGGACAAAGACGGTTCCAGCGGCCTGCCTTCTCTGCTGGTGTTGACCGTCATCTGCGTGGGTCTGTCGGTATTTGCCGCCCAGCATATGGAAACCATTCACACCTGGTTTACTGGCGAGGTGGTAGAGCATGTGGCCAAAGATGAAACTATTGTGTTCTCCATGTGCTTTGGGGTCACCCTGGCGTTTATGGCTGCATCGCTCAACCGCATCTCTGGCCTGCACCTGCTCTCTAGCGTGGCAGAAAAAGTCACCTTTGTGCTGATTCCCCCCCTGCTGCTGATTTTCCTGGTACTGGGCACGATTTTCCTGGGCATTGCCACACCTACTGAGGGTGGTGCCATGGGGGCATTGGGTGCCATCATTTTGGCCATCAGCCGCCGCCGCTTGAACTACAACCTGCTGCGCCAGGCGCTGGTTGGTACCACCAAGCTGTCTTGCTTTGTGCTGTTCATCCTGATTGGAGCCACCATCTTCAGCCTGACCTTCCAGGGTGTGGATGGCCCTATGTGGGTAGAAGGCCTGCTGGCCAATCTGCCGGGCGGTGCCTTGGGCTTTTTGATTCTGGTGAACATTCTGGTCTTTGTGCTAGCCTTCTTCTTGGACTTCTTTGAGCTGTCCTTCATCGTTGTGCCGCTGCTGGCACCGGTAGCGGAGAAGCTGGGCATTGACTTGGTGTGGTTCGGCGTGTTGCTGGCCATCAATATGCAAACCTCCTTCATGCACCCACCCTTTGGCTTTGCGCTGTTCTATCTGCGCTCGGTAGCACCTGATAAGGAATACACCGACAAAGTCACTAAAAAGCGCGTGGCTCCTGTGACCACTACGCAGATTTACATGGGCTCTATCCCCTTCCTGGTGATTCAAATCATTATGGTGGGTTTGGTGGTTGCCTTCCCGGGCATTGTCTCTAGCGGCTTGGATGAGCAAATCGAGTACGACCTGGATGCCATCCGCGAGCAGATGGAGGCCAGTATGCCCGACGCTATTGACTTCGATAACCCCTTCTCGTTCGATGATTTTGACAACGAGGGGCAAGGCAATTAACCCGACGGCGTGTCCCCCCTCTTCATGGATAGACACCCACTGCCACCTCGATGCCCCAGCCTTCGCCCCTGACCGCGCTGCTGTGCGTGCCGCAGCCCATGCGGCTGGGGTGGGGCATTGCGTGATTCCAGCGGTGCAGCGGGGCAACTGGCAGGCGGTGATTGCCTTGGCTGCCCAAACGGGCGATAGCTACGCCCTGGGCATTCACCCGCTTTACACCCCCCAGGCGCAAGCAGAGGATATTGCCGCCTTGCGCCAGCTCCTGACTGAGCAGCGCAGCGACCCCAGGCTGGTTGCTGTGGGCGAGATGGGCCTGGATTTTTTTGTACCCGCGCTTTGCACCCCAGAGGCCAGGGCGCGGCAAATATGGTTCTACGAGCAGCAAATCGCCCTGGCGCGTGAGTTTGACTTGCCGGTCATTGTGCATGTGCGCCGCAGCAGCGATTGCTTGCTGCGTACGCTGCGCCAGCGCCCGGTGCGCGGTGGCATCGCCCATGCTTTTAACGGCAGTGCCCAGCAGGCGCAGGGGTGGATAGCGCAGGGCTTCAAACTCGGTTTTGGTGGAGCCATCACTTACGAACGCGCTACCAAGCTGCGCCAACTGGCGCAAACTCTGCCGCTGACCAGCCTAGTGCTAGAAACCGATGCCCCCGATATGCCCCCCCAATGGCTGTACCGCAGCGCCCCAATGCGCAGCCAAGGCCAGCCCCAGGGGCGCAACACCAGCGCCGAGCTGCCGCGCATTGCCCAGGTGCTGGCGGTGCTGCGGGGCATTAGCCTGCCTGCACTGGCTGCTGCCACCAGTGCCAACGCCCGTGCTGCCCTGTGCGGTTTACGTGCCTACCCCAGGCACAGCCTGAGCACCTAAAAATTCCTAAAAATGCCTAAAGCGGCGAAGCGGACAAGGTTTTGCTGCATTTTTGCACCTACGCGCTGCGCTATCATTTGCCGCCAGGGCTGCACAAGGCTTGGCAGCTTTGGTTCAGCTTTCATTTTTTTCACAGGGAGACAGTTATGAAAGTAAGCGATATTTTGCGCGTCAAGGGTGGTACGTTGTACGTGGTCAAGCCCGACGATACCCTGGCGCAAGCCATGGTCACCATGGCAGATAAAGACATGGGCTCTTTGGTCGTTGTCGAAGCAGGCCAAGTCGTGGGGATGCTGACCTTTCGTGAAGTGATTAACACCATTGTTAAAAATGGCGGTGCGGTAGGCGCATCTGTGGTGCGCGAGGCGATGGAGAGCAACCCCCTGCTTTGCACCGTAGATACCGATATGAACCAAGTGCGCCTAATGATGCTAGAGCGCCATGCCCGTTATATGCCGGTGATGGATGGCCACATGTTGATGGGCGTGGTCAGTTTCTACGACGTGGCCAAGGCGGTGGTGGAGGAGCAGAACTTTGAAAACCAACTGCTCAAAGCCTATATCCGCGATTGGCCAGAGACGGAAGACGGCCAGCAGCCCCAAATCCCAGGCACGCCGTCTGCTTAACCCCCCCCCTTTTTTATGCGCAACGGATGAGAGGCTGATTCCGCTGCGCATATTCTCTTTTTCATTCAGGAGACCTCCCCCATGCGCCTAGAAACCCTGGCCGTTCACGCTGGCTACAAATCTGAGCCTACGACCCGCTCTGCCGCTGTACCGCTGTACCAAACCACGTCTTACACCTTCGACGATGCCCAGCACGGCGCAGACCTGTTTGACCTGAAGGTGGCAGGCAACATCTACACCCGCATCACCAACCCCACCAATGCCGTATTGGAAGAGCGCGTGGCCGCTCTGGAAGGCGGCATTGGCGCTTTGGCCATGGCATCGGGCATGGCGGCGATTACCGCCGCCATCCAAACCATAGCCGAGGCGGGCGACAACATCATCAGCGCCAGCACCCTGTATGGCGGCACGTACAACCTGTTTGCTCACACCCTGCCCCAGCAAGGCATTGAAGTGCGCTTTGCTGACCCCAGCAACCCTGCCAGCTTTGCCACGCTGGTTGATGGCCGCACCAAAGCCATCTTCTGCGAATCCATTGGCAACCCCCTGGGCAATGTGACCGACATCCGCGCCCTGGCCGATGTGGCACACGCCGCCGGTGTGCCGCTTATCGTCGATAACACCGTGCCCAGCCCCTTCCTGTTCCGCCCTATTGAGCATGGTGCAGACATCGTTATCCACGCCGTCACCAAATACATGAACGGCCACGGCAACAGCATTGGCGGCGTGATTGTCGATAGCGGCAAATTCCCCTGGGCCGAGCACAAAGAGCGCTTTAAGCGCCTGAACGAGCCAGACGTGAGCTACCACGGCGTGGTCTATACCGAGGCCATTGGCGCGGCCGCCTTTATTGCCCGTGCCCGCGTGGTGCCGCTGCGCAATATGGGCGCGGCGCTCTCGCCCTTTAACGCCTGGCTGACCTTGCAAGGCATTGAAACCCTGGCGCTGCGCATGGAGCGCATTTGCAGCAACAGCCAAACCATTGCCGAAACCCTGCAAAACCACCCCAAGGTGGAATGGGTGCGCTACGCTGGCCTGCCTAACCACCCCGACCACGCACTGGCGCAGCGCCAAATGGGCGGCAAGGCATCGGGCGTGCTGTCCTTTAGCCTGAAAACCGCCCCCGGCGAAGATGCCCGCGCTGCGGGGGCACGCTTTTTGGATGCGCTGCAACTCTTCCTGCGCTTGGTCAATATTGGCGACTCCAAGTCGCTGGCTACCCACCCCGCCTCCACCACCCACCGCCAGCTCAACCCCGAAGAGCTGGCCAAGGCCGGTGTGACCGAGGGCATGGTGCGCCTATCCATCGGCATTGAGCATATTGATGACCTGCTCGAAGACCTGAACCGTGCCCTGGACGCGGTATAAGTTGGCTTGAAGTCGGCTTGCCCACGCTAGCCCGCCCCCGGCCAATAGGGCATGGGGCGGTTTTTTCTTTTTCCAACGAACTCAAACACACCAGAGGGAGCGGCCATGCTGATTTGGGGCTTGCTGGCTATCAGTCTGCTATTGGCGGTTTGGCTGTGGCATCCGCTGCGTAGCGGCAACAGTGGCTTTCGATACGCCTTGCTAGCCTTGCTCACCGTCTTGCTGGGCTTGCTGCCTGCGGCGCTGATTGCCGCCATGCGCTACACCCGAGTGGACTATGGCCTGATTGCCCACGCCCAAGTAATTAGCGGTTGGTTGCTAGCGGCCATGCTGCTCACCGCCGTGTGGGCGCTTGTCCGCGATGCGGCGGCCTTGCTGGCTGGACTGTTCGGGCAACGGGGGCTGATGTGCTGGCTCTGGCGGCCTGCTGCTACCGTGCTGGTTGCGCTGGGGGCGTTGGTGCTGACCGGCTACGGCGCTTGGCAAGGCTTGCAACTGCCCACGGTGCGCGAGCAAGAACTGCCCCTAGCGAGCCTGCCGCCTGAACTCGATGGCCTGCGCGTGGCCGTTTTGGCGGACTTACATGCCAGCCCGGTCAACAACGCCCGCTATATCAGCCAAGTGGTAGCGCGTGCCAACGCCACCCAGCCCGATTTGATTGTGCTGCCCGGTGATTTGGTCGATGGTGATGCCGCTACGCAAGCGGGCAATATCGCCGCGCTGGCGCAATTGCGGGCGCGTTACGGTGTTTGGGCTGCGCCTGGTAATCACGAGTATTACAGCGGCTATCTGGCCTGGGCGGCGGAGTTTGCGCGGCTGGGCTTGCCTTACTTGGTGAACCAAGTGCGCACCATCGACATAGCTGGACAGCGCCTGGGCATCTCTGGGGTGGGAGACCCGGCCTATTACCAAGCCAATAACCAGGGTGGGCAGGGGCTGGCTCCTGATATTGCCGCTGTTGCCGCCCAGGCGCGTGAGCAAAGTGTGCAGTTTCATATCCTGCTGGGGCATCAACCCAAAATGGCACGCGAATATGCTGCGCAAGGCAGCGTGGATTTGCACATCGCAGGCCATACCCACGGAGGGCATATCCTGGGGCTAGACCGCTTGGTGGCTCGGTTTAACGATGGCTTTGTGCGCGGGCGCTATGACTTGGACGGCATGACCTTGTTCGTCAGCAACGGCGCGGGGCTGTGGGCGGGCTTTACCCAACGCTTGGGCGTGCCTGCGGCAATAGATGTGCTGGTTTTGCGCAGTAGCAAAAGCGCAAAAGACTTAACTAAATAAGCAAATAAAGAAGTAGAGGAGAATCCAAGCCATGACTCAAGCTAAGCCTTCATCCTCTTCTTCATCTTCATCTTCTAACGCGGCTGCTGCATCCACCGAGGCGGCTGATACCAGCCTGATCGACCGCCTGCGCACCCGCAACCTGGGGCTGCTGGTAGCAGCCCAATCCTTGGGCGGGGCTTCGCCACCCATCATCATTTCTCTGGGGGGACTGGTGGGGCAGCAGCTTTCGAGCAACCCTACGGCCACTACCTTGCCCGTTAGCATTTACCAGTTGGGGCTGGCGCTTTCCACCCTGCCTGCGGCTTGGCTGATGCACCGCCTGGGTCGCCGTGCGGCCTATGTGCTGGGGGCGCTGATGGGCATTGTTTCGGGGATGATTGCCGCTTACGGCATCTCGCAATCAGACTTCATGACCTTCTGTATTGGCACGGCGCTGGCTGGTTTTTATGCCGCCTGTGTGCAAAGTTACCGCTTTGCCGCCCTGGATGCGGTGGGCGAGCCGACGATGCACGCCAAAGCCATCTCGCGCATCATGGTCGGTGGCTTGATTGCCGCCATCATCGGCCCCCAAGTGGTGATTTGGACACGCGATGCCCTGCCCGCCACGCCTTTTGCGGGCAGCTTCTATAGCCAGGCTGCTTTAGCGGCGCTGGCCTTGCCCTTTTTGCTACTGCTGCGCTTGCCCAACCCCAAAAAGCAGGCGATTAGTGGCGTAGCGCGTCCCTTGCGGGAGATTGCCAGCACACCCCAGTTCATCGTCGCGGCTTCTGCGGGCGTGGTCAGCTACGGCCTGATGGCTTTTTTGATGACCGCCGCCCCAATGGCGATGGTGGGCTGCGGCCACAGTGTCGATAAGGCCGCCCTGGGCATTCAGTGGCATGTGCTGGCCATGTTTGCCCCCAGCTTTTTTACCGGCAGGCTGATTGGCCGCTTTGGCAAAGGCAGCATTACCGCCCTGGGGCTGGTCATGATTGCAGGCTCTGGCCTGCTGGCGCTGACGGGCGAGGATTTATTCCAGTTCTGGGGCTCGCTGATTTTGCTGGGCGTGGGCTGGAACTTTGGTTTTATCGGCGCAACCGCTATGCTGACCGAGTGCTACACGCCCGCCGAGCGCACCAAGGTGCAGGCGCTGAACGATTTTCTGGTGTTTGGCACGGTGGCGATTGCCTCGTTTGGCTCTGGCCAACTGCTGCACAGCGCGGGCTGGAATGGCATCAACATCGGGATGCAGCCCTTGGTCATCATCGTGCTGGGGATGATGGCGCTGCAAGCCAGAAAAAACCGCAGCGCCAACGCCTAAATCAGGGGCAGGCAGCGCTAAACTAGGCGCAATCACCTTCCAAAGCCCGCAGCGCTCTTGCTTGCGGGCTTTTTCTCTGGTTTTGCACAGCGTTTGAACGGCAAATTTTCTGGGATGCAGCCATGTCCACTGTTTTTAACTTTACTTTTGTGCCCTGGTTTCGCTCGGTAGCGCCCTACATCCACAAGTTTCGTCACCAGACTTTTGTGGTCGGCATCACGGGTGAGGCCATTGCCGCTGGCAAGCTGCAATCCATCGTGCAAGACTTGGCGATGATTCAGGCCATGGGCGTGGATATTGTGCTGGTACACGGCTTTCGTCCCCAGGTGAATGAGCAACTGCGCCTAAAAAACCACCAGCCCCAGTTTGCCGCCGGGGTGCGCATTACCGACCCCGTGGCGCTCGATTGTGCGCAAGAAGCCGCCGGCCAATTGCGCTACGAGATTGAGGCCGCCTTTAGCCAGGGCTTGCCCAATACGCCCATGGCCGGTGCGCGGGTACGGGTGATGTCGGGTAACTTTTTAACAGCGCGTCCCGTGGGGATTGTCGATGGGGTGGATTTTCAGCACACCGGCCTGGTGCGCAAGGTGGATGTGGAAGGCATTCGCCGCGCTTTGAATTCTGAAGCTATGGTGTTGATTTCACCCTTTGGCTTTTCCCCGACGGGCGAGGCGTTCAACCTCAGCATGGAAGAAGTCGCTACCCGCGTGGCCTGCGAACTCAAAGCACACAAGCTGATTTTCCTCACCGAAGTGCCCGGCCTGGCCAGCAACCCGCTGGAACCCATTAGCGAAGACAACCCGATTGACACCGAAATCCCCCTGGCCAACGCCCGGCGCATGTTGGCGCAACTGCCCGCGCCCGAGCAGCCCAGCGACCCCAGCTTCTACCTGCGCCACTGTGTGCGTGCCTGCGAGCATGGCGTAGAGCGCAGCCACATCCTGCCCTTTGCGGTCGATGGCTCGCTGCTGCTGGAAATTTACGTGCACGATGGAGTTGGCACCATGGTGATTGATGAAAAGCTGGAAGAGCTGCGCGAAGCCACGATTGACGATGTGGGCAGCATCATCCAACTGATAGAACCGTTTGAGAATGACGGCACGCTGGTTAAGCGCGACCGCACCGAGATTGAGCGCGACATTGCCAGCTACACCGTGATTGAGCACGACGGCGTGATTTTTGGCTGCGCCGCCCTGCATATTTACCCAGAAGCACAAACGGCAGAAATGGCCGCCGTCACCGTCTCGCCCACAGCCCAGGGCACGGGTGATGGAGAAAAACTACTCAAACGCATAGAAAAACGCGCCCGCGCCCAAGGCGCAAAAACCCTGTTTGTGCTTACCACCCGCACCATGCACTGGTTTCTTAAACGCGGCTTTGAGCCAGCCAGCCCCGACTGGCTGCCCCAAGCGCGTAAAGCTAAATACAACTGGAGCCGTAAAAGTCAGGTGTTGGTGAAGAGTTTGTAGGGTGCCCTAGGCGTGGGGAGAAGGCACAGGCTGGTGTTTAGGTCATTCGAAAAATTTTAGGATGCACTAAACACCAAGTTGCCTGGGATTTGTCTGGGGTTCTGATAGCATGAGCTATGTTTAGCCGACGATAGTGCTTGTTGATGCTGTCGTCTAATTCTAGTTAGCAACAAAGGAGGCCCTTATGCGAAATCTGTTAATCATTTGTTCCATTCTCGCTTTCACATCGCCGGCTGCTGCATGGGATGGATACGACTACGAATCCGGAAACTATGTCGAGATTGAAAAAGGCCAACTTGTCCGCCCAGGCCGCGAAATTGAGTACTACGACTACGACAAGGGCGAGTATCGCTATGGCGACGTTGAATCGATCCAAGATAGTGGCTCAACAGTAGAAGTTGAGGTTTACGACCAAGATTCAGGGGAGTATCGAACCTTTGAGATGGACAAGGATTGAAGTTGCTAACCAGCGCTTCGAGAGGGACGCTCCGCCGGCAAGCCGGCTCCGCGCCCCTCAAGCTAAACGTTAGGTGCCACAGCCATGCATTCTCTGCAATTGATACTTCTGATAGCTGCCGTTGCCTTGTGCGGTTCCGGCTGGGCCATGATTGCCTATTCTGGCTATGCAACGCAGCGAGGCTGGCGGGGCGGTGCATGGTATTTCGCAGGCTTTTCTTGGTTGCAAGGCATCGCATATATTGCATTGGTAGGCTCGCTCATCTTTGGCTACCTAGCGGTTGGCTGGTGGGGGCCAATTGCCGCGCTACTTGGCGGCAACATTTTTACCCGTCTGTTCCTGCCAACGGCTAAGGAGAGCACTCAACTCATCGCGCCAATAGCAGTCATATTGCTTGGTGTCGTATGCGCGGTTGCCTGGCTTCTTCGGTGACACATGGCTATTGTCATTTATATTCTTGCCGGTCTGTCCATTCTGTTGGCCATCGGCGGCTTGTCGGCCTATGCACAGACCAAGCACATTGGCCTGTTGCTATCGTCAATCGTATCAATTGGCTTTTCAGTATTGGCTATCGTGCTTGTGCATTGGTGGCCACTGATTGTTGGCTTCGGCCTAAATTGGGTGTTGCGTCTGCTTGGTCTTGACCCGGGTGCGCGTCGGTAGTGGCACCTAACAATTCATTCAAGCCGACGCCGCTTCGCGGCGCGGCTTAATTCAGGCGTTAGGCGCCCCAAAGACTACGACACACTCTGTCGGAGCGTTTGCTATCGTCCGCAACAAGCTATGGGAGGCGATATGAAAAAAACCATAATAGTTGGAGTCGGCGGAGCCGGCTGCGCGATAGCCGAAAAACTCGGGCAATCAGCCGGTTACGACGTCTTGCTGGTTAACAGTTCCGAGAACCGCCTTGAGGAAAAAGCTGCACAACATCGGCTTTACTTGAACATTGGCTCTCAAAGTGGGCGACTCCCAACAGTTATGACAGCAGAAGCGGCCGTGGAAAAAGGAGCCGCTGAGTTTCGAAAGATAATAGCTGGCAATCAGAGGGTTATTCTTGTCGTCGGCCTCGGAGGAGTTACCGGGAGCGGGGCGACCCCTGCATTGGCAGAGATCGCACGGAGCTCTGGCATGCATATCACAGCCGTCGCAACACGCCCGTTTTCCTTTGAGAAAAAGTCCCTTGCAATCGCAGACACAGTTCTCCCCAAACTAAAGGAGCATGTGGACGTACTGATCCTTCACGATCACTCGACTGCCAGCCACTGCAAGAGCCCCTTACAAGAATCGCTCGATGAATATTTTGACCGTGTTGCGAAAGAGTTAGGCTCTCGCTTGGAACAATCTTTAACATGAAAAACACTTACTTTATCCGCCACAGTTCCGCTCTAGACGTTGATGAAGACACTCTAGATAGGCTCTGGAAGGAGGATCGGATTGCCATCCACTATCCTCAGGATACGAACGGCGATTTCAGCCGTGGAGACTCTCGCAGCCTGAACCCCTCAGACTACATAGGCCATGCCCGATCAGCATTAAAGCGCTTGCATGAGTTGGCGAGAGACGGTGGATACGTCTTTGCCACTTACCGTGGCAAGACGGGAGGCAAGGTGGGCTATGTCTCTCCGGGGTCATCTGTTGAGCTTTTTCGCGGATCATGGGGAGGTAAGAATAAGCTCCAAGGCCGTGAGGCTATGCTGAAGGCCTTGCAGGTACGACAGTCCCGAAATCTTACCGCTGAAGAGGCGATTTTTTTAACGGCCGTCCAGCCTAGGCAGGGCACATTCTGTCGGTGGCGAAAAGTTGGCCAGCGAGTCATAGCGCTTGTCACAGGAACCCCTCCAGCCGGGCTTGATAGCCTGACTCCCGATCTTCAGGAGGTTATGTGCATGGAGTATCTGCGCACAGAAAATGCGAGAATTCGTGGTCTTCCTGTTCTCAGGCACACCCTGATGCCGGTCGGACGGACCATGAAAGACATTGACATCCTCGGAGTTTCTGAAAACGGGAAAATAATTTCTGCGCAGGTCACCTTCAAAAGACTCAGCGTTGGCGACAGTAAGCTTCGGAAATTGGATCCCTATCGCTTGCAAGGTGGCGCTACCATCTACTTTTGCCGATGCGATCAGGCGCAAGAGATCAACGGGCATATCGTGTTTCCGCTGCAACACGTATTCGATGATTTCTGCATGAACAATGACAGCGGGCAAGAATGGTTCCGTCTCGCAACTGGCACCTATCGCGAAGTTTGAGCGCACGGATTCAAGCTTGAAGTGCAACAAAGCGAAGAGCGCCTAACCAGGCGCTGCAGCCGACGCCGCAGAAGCGGCGCGGCTGAGCTTTCACGTTAGAAAAACCAAGTACGCAGTTGAAATTTAATTATTGACATTTAAGAAAATGGCAGATAAGAAATACGATGGCGGTAGGCCAAATATTCCAGCAGACATTGATCGGAGCGTCAGAACTCAAGCTGGGCATCGATGCTCCATTACTTTTTGCAATGAGCACACATATCTTGAAATTCATCATATAGATG
>JAHAYB010000295.1 GCA_018384835.1 Comamonas sp. | reverse complement strand
GCGCCCCAAACCCGTGCCAGGACAGGGCTTTGTGCAGGCGCTCGCGATCTTTGGCGGGGAGTTCGCCCACCACCATGATTAAGCGCCAGCGCCTGTCCCAGTCAGGCGCGGTGCTGGCGTAAATCAGGGCGGCAGCTTCGCTGATGCGCTGCATGGCGCTGGGGGTAAGTAGGTAGTCCGTGCGCCGCCCCACGCGCTGGCTTTGTAGCCAGTCTGAGCGTACCAAGCGAAATACGGCGGTGCGCACCAGGCGCTCGCTCAAGCCCAGGGGTTCGAGTAGGCGAATCAAGCTGCCTAGCCAGATACGCCCGCCCCGAGGTACAACCGTGTCGCCAAATAGGCTGACTAGCACCGAGCCTGCATGCATACGCTCGCTCTGGCTAAAACTATGCAGCACCGCCTGCACGGCTAGCGCCGCACCCTCCGTAGAGGCACATGCCCGCACACCCAGCACCGGGGCGGCAAGCGCAGAAGAAGAGGGGGAAATAGCAGGCAAGATGGTGGACATGGGCAAAGCAAATAAAAAGTGGCTAATTTACGATACAAAAAAGCCGTATCTTTACCAAGTTTTGTATCTATTAGGGTTTCCTTTAGTGAGGGTAAACCATGGTTTTTAGGGCAATTGTTGGCTATGTTTTTTAATAAGTGATTGAAATGTATCATGTATAATATCTGGAACTAATTTCCTTAAAAGAAATTTTTATAGACAAGGCTTAAAATTTTCGATACTATTGCACCTTGGTTCAGACTGGGCGTGGTATCGCAATGCAGCATTTGCTACTAGATAGCTAGGCCACAGGCCACGAATGCCCCCCTCTGACCCCCTCTCACCACCACCGGAATTAGCAGGAGCTTGACGCATGACCCACCCCCTACTTGACAAACATCGCAGCACTTTGGATGGCGCTTTGCAGGCCATTGCCAGCCGTAGCTTCTGGTCGCCCTACTCTGAAATGCCCAGCCCCAGGGCGTATGGCGAAACCGCTGCCGATGATGGCAAGCAGGCGTTTGAGAGCCACTTGGGCAAAGACTTTGTACTAGACCAGCCCGGCCAGCTAGCCGGTGATGCCGGTTGGTATGACAAGGAAGTCTCGCCCTACGGCGCAGAGTTGAACGTGCGCTACCCCGTGTGTGAGCCTGAGGCGCTGGTGCAAGCTGGCCTGGCCGCCATGAAGGGCTGGCAAGCCGTGGGCGCGGAAGGGCGCACCGGCATTTGCCTGGAAATTCTGGCGCGTTTGAATGCGCAAAGTTTTGAGATTGCCCACTCGGTCATGATGACCAGCGGCCAGGGCTGGATGATGGCCTTCCAAGCCGGTGGCCCCCACGCCCAAGACCGTGGCCTGGAAGCCGTGACCTACGCCTGGCGCGAACAAAGCTTTGTGCCCAAGGAAACCGTTTGGGAAAAACCCCAGGGTAAAAACCCCGCCCTGGTGATGAAAAAGCATTACGAAGTAGTGGGCCGTGGCGTGGGCTTGGTGATTGGTTGCGCCACCTTCCCCACCTGGAACACCTACCCCGGCGTGTTTGCCACTCTGTCCACCGGCAACGCCGTCATCATCAAACCGCACAGCAACAGCTTGCTGCCAGCGGCCATTACCGTGCGCACCATCCGCGCTGTGCTGGCAGAAAACGGCATTGACCCCAACTTGGTCAGCCTGTGCGTCGCTCCCCAGCGCAATGTGACGCAAGATTTGGCACGCCACCCCAGCGTCAAATCCATCGACTTCACCGGCAGCAACGGCTTTGGCAACTGGCTGATTGACAAATGCCGCCAAGCACAGGTCTATGCCGAGCTGGCCGGGGTGAATAACATCCTGATTGAATCCACCGATTCCTACAAAGCCATGTTGGGCAATCTGGCCTTTACGCTGTCGCTGTACTCCGGCCAGATGTGTACCACCACCCAGGCCATCATGGTTCCCGCTGGCGGTATTGACACCGACGAAGGCCACAAGAGCTACGACGATGTGTGCGCCGACTTGGCTAAGGCGGTAGAGCGCTTCCTCTCCAAGCCCGAAGTAGCGCACGCCGTGCTGGGCGCTATCCAGTCTGACGACACCCTGGCGCGTATCAACGCCGCCAACGCAGGTGAATATGGCCGCGTCGTGCTGGCTGCTACCGCGCTGGACAACCCCGCCTTCCCCAAAGCCACCGTGCGCACCCCCGTACTGCTGGCCTGCGATGCCAGCGACGAAGCCGCCTATATGGAAGAGCGCTTTGGGCCCGTGAGCTTTATCGTCAAAGTGGCCGATGCCAATGCTGGCATTGCCCTGTCCGAGCGCCTGACTACCGAGCACGGCGCACTCACCGTTGGCCTGTACTCCACCAAGCAAGACGTAATTGATGCCATGACCGAAGCCACCTGGCGCGGCAAAGTGGCTTTGTCCATCAACCTGACCGGTGGCGTGTTCGTCAACCAATCAGCAGCGTTTTCTGACTACCACGGCACGGGCGGTAACCCTGCGGCCAATGCTTCTTACTCGGACTCGGCCTTTGTCGCCAACCGCTTCCGCGTGGTGCAGCGCCGCTACCACGTTTAAGCCCGCAGTAGGAAGTAGGAATAAAAACACTATGGCTTACGAGAACATCCTCTTTACCGTGCAAGACGGGGTGGCGCGTATCACGCTCAACCGCCCTGACAAGCTCAACAGCTTTACCGCCGACATGCACGCCGAGCTGCGCCAGGCGCTAGACAGCATCCAAGCCGACCCCGCCGTGCGCGTGCTGGTGCTCACGGGCGCAGGCCGCGCCTTCTGCGCTGGGCAAGACTTAGCCGACCCCGCCATGAACGCTCCAGCCGATGGCCGCCAGCCCGACCTGGGCAATGTGGTGGAACAGAACTACAAGCCCCTGGTACTGCGTCTGCAAAACCTGCGTGTGCCCACGATTGCCGCCATCAACGGCATTGCGGCGGGCGCAGGCGCTAGCGTGGCGCTGGCCTGTGATTTGGTGGTGGCCACGCGCTCGGCCTCTTTCTTGCAGGCGTTCAGCAAAATTGGCCTGATTCCCGATACCGGCAGCACCTGGTTCCTGCCCCAGCGCGTCGGTATGGCGCGTGCCTTGGGCTTGGCCATGCTGGCCGACAAACTGCCCGCTGAAAAAGCTGCCGAATGGGGCTTGATTTGGGCGGTGCATGACGATGCCGACTTTGCCGCCCAAATTGATGCCCTGGCCGCCCAACTGGCCGCCATGCCTACCAAGGCATTGGTGCGCACCCGCCAGGCCATGCACACTGCGCCCAGCCACACGCTAGAGCAGCAACTGTCGCTGGAAGGCGGCTTTATGCGCGAACTGGGCTGGAGCCACGATTACAACGAGGGCGTTGCCGCCTTTATGGAAAAACGCGCCCCGCGCTTTACGGGAGAGTAAGCCGTCATGACTACGACTAC
>JAHAYB010000274.1 GCA_018384835.1 Comamonas sp. | reverse complement strand
TGCAGGATGTGGCCACCGTGCTGGAACTGGCGGTGCTGGATATGGAGCTGGATCGTTTTGCCGATGATGCGGCTTCCCTGAACATGATGCGCCATGCAGCTGAAGATGCGTTCCGACTCTGGCGGGCGCTGCCTTTGCCAAGTGAGCCAATGGAAGCTGCCACGCAGCTTTTACGGGCTTCAGCCTTGGCTGTGATTGGTGATCGTGGCGCGGATGCCGCCCGCTGGCTGCGTGCGCTGGAGGATGCCCAAACCTCGCCCGCCTTGACGCTGGATTCTGCGGATTGGGGCGAGCGTTGCCGAGCGGTGCTGACCGACATCTGGCTGCGTCTGGTGCGCAAAAAAGGCTGGTCTGACCGCGATGCCGTGCTGGAGCGGGTGGCGGCATTGCGTAATGCCCAGCAGACATTCGAGCGCGACTATCTGGGCACCTTCGAACCACTTGCCGCCAAGCGTTCGGCACTGGAGCTGATTGCCATCTACCACCTGACCAAGGCAGCCGATGTACTGGCCCACTACATCACTGATGGCGTGGTGGAGGAAAGTTACCAGATACAACCTTTGCTGGATTCACACTTTGACCGTGCCATTGCCGCTTGCGATGCGGGCCAGTTGCTGGAGCTGGGGCCGCTGACCCGCCTGCTGGCACGCGCTGCCGCGCAGATGGTGGAGAACTCGCTGTGGACGGTTACCCGCGCCGTCAACTCGCGGGTAACCCGATTCGTGCGCGAACTGGTAAGCCGAGGGCGTGGTGACCGGGCGCTGTTTGACGTGCTGCCACCGCAACGGCGCACCCTGGCTGAGCATGGCTTGTTGGGTTCCAGCCGTCGTGCGGTGGTGGTCAGCCTGCCGACATCCAGTGGCAAGACGCTGATTGCCCAGTTCCGAATGCTGCAGGCGCTGAACCAGTTTGACGACCAGAAAGGATGGGTAGCCTATCTCGCGCCCAGCAGAGCACTGGTGAATCAGGTCACACGACAGTTGCGTCGTGATTTCCAGCCCCTCGGTGTGGTTGTTGAGCGGGTCAGTCCTGCGATGGAAGTCAATGGCATCGAAGCCGGGCTGCTGGCGGAATCGCAGGACGATACCCAGTTCCGTGTTCTGGTGGCTACACCGGAAAAATTCGATCTGATGCTGCGCCAGGGCTGGGAGGAAAAGATTGGTCGTCCCCTGACGCTGGTGGTGGTGGATGAGGCCCATACCATTCAGGACAAGGAACGGGGGCTGCGGCTCGAACTGTTGCTGGCTACCATCAACCGGGAATGCCGCGAAGCGCAGTTTTTGTTGCTGACTCCCTTTATTAAAAACGCCCGAGAAGTTGCACGCTGGTTGGGTGGTCAAAACTCGGATGACATCAGTCTGGGCGTGGATTGGCAACCCAACGACCGGGCCATTGGCATTGTCAGCCCGATGGATAGCGGGGCCCTGAAGGGGAAAAGCCGGGATTACCGGCTGAGCTTTCAGGCGGTACATACCTCGCGCCCAAGCATTCGTTTGGATGAGGACTTTTCTCTGGGCAAAGAAGAAGCCCTGGCTGCTTCTCTATCAAAAGCCAAGGATATTGGCACTTTGGCGGCGATGACCGCACGCAAGCTGTCGGCGCGTGGCCCTGTGATCGCCATGCACAGCCGCCCGGATTATGTCTGGAAATTGGCTGAGAAGCTGAAAAGCAATCGCAGTGATGCATTGCCAGACGATGTGCGTTTTGTACAGGACTATGTGGCTGCCGAGCTGGGTGTAGCGTTTCCGCTGGTCGATCTGCTTGCTCATCGAGTCGGTGTACATCACGGCGGACTGCCTGAAGAGGTCCGCATGTTGATGGAATGGCTGTTCGAGCAAGGCCATCTGGATGCCTTGGCGGCCACCACCACGCTTGCGCAGGGGGTGAACTTTCCGGTCAGCGGTGTGGTGATGGCGGCAACCCAGTATCCCTTTGGTCAGGACATGCCGCCTGAGGATTTCTGGAATATTGCTGGTCGTGCTGGTCGCGTCTCCCAAGGGCAGCTTGGTGTGGTTGCTCTAGTCGCTAAGGATGAAAGCGAAGTGGCACAAAGGCGGGAGTTTATTAATCGAAACACGGGCGACTTGAATTCTGCACTGATTCAGATTGCGCGTGCTGCGGCTGATGGGCTGGAAGACCTGGGGCTCATCGTTTACCACCATCCAGAATGGTCGAGCTTCTTGCAGTATCTGGCTCATACCTATCGCCAGATGGGTCAGCCATCGAACTTTGCGGATCAGATCGAACAGGTACTGCGTGGCACTTTTGGCTTTGAGAAATTGCGCATATCGGATAGCCAGATTGCCCGCCGTTTGCTGAATGGTATCCATCGCTATGTCGATTATCTCGCCAGTCCTTCCCAACCGCTGAAGCTGGTGGATAGCACCGGGTTTTCACTGCAAAGTATCAGGACGGTGTTGGCGCATAAAGGCGACCTGGGGCCGGATTCCTGGAATCGTGAGCGGCTGTTCCGTTCTGGTGACAACACCCTGCAGAACATGATGGGGG
>JAHAYB010000257.1 GCA_018384835.1 Comamonas sp. | reverse complement strand
GGTCGAAGTCGTGCATAGCCATGCGGGGGCACGTGGCACCGCCATTGATGCCCTAGTCACAGCCGGTGTACAAGGCATTGTGTTAGCCGGAACCGGTAATGGCACAGTACACCAAGACTTAGAGGTAGCCCTAGCACGTGCCCGTGCCCAGGGTGTGCAAGTGCGCCGCTGTACGCGCTGTGCGATGGGGGCGGTCGTGCAAGCGCCAAACGATTCAGCAGATAAGGAGGTAAGCCACCTCAACCCTTGGAAGACACGCATCAGCCTCATGCTCGCGCTAATGGGGCAACAGGCGTAGGCAAGAAAAAGCCCCCAGACCATAAAAGGTGCTGGGGGCGTGCAAGCGTAGATGGCCGCGCTAACGGTTTGTTTTTAGCGCTTAATTGCCCAAGGCTTCAAAGGCACGGGCGGTAATCTCTTCTACCGAACCCATGCCGCTGATGGCGCGGTACTGTGGTGCAGCCGCCGCATCGTTTTTTGCCCAGTCAGAATAGTAATCAACCAAGGGGCGGGTTTGGTCGCTATAGACTTGCAGGCGTTTTTGGACGGTTTCTTCTTTATCGTCCTCGCGCTGCACCAAGTCTTCGCCGGTGATGTCGTCTTTACCTTCCACCTTGGGCGGATTGAATTTCACATGGTAGGTGCGCCCGGACGCGGGGTGGCTGCGTCGGCCACTCATGCGCTCTACGATGGCTTCAAACGGCACATCAATTTCCAGCACGTAATCTAGTTTTACGCCAGCGGCCTTCATGGCCTCGGCCTGGGCAATGGTGCGCGGGAAGCCATCAAACAAGAAGCCGCCCGTGCAATCGGGTTGTGCAATGCGCTCTTTGACCAAGTTGATAATCAAATCATCACTGACCAGTTGGCCAGCATCCATGACGGCCTTAGCCTCTAGCCCCAGGGGCGTGCCCGCCTTCACCGCTGCGCGTAGCATGTCGCCAGTGGAGATTTGGGGAATGCCAAATTTTTCGCAAATGAAGGTCGCTTGTGTACCTTTACCAGCGCCTGGGGCGCCCAACAAAATCAGCTTCATGGATGGGTTTCCTTTAAGAGTTGTGATGCTTGAAACAGATGCCTGCGCCTCTTGAAAACCGTTGCCAAACACCATGCACTTGGCATACAAGCGCGTGGGTTTACAAGGCTGAAAAGGCGAATGCGCCAGAGGATAGCACGCAGCAGCTTGGTGCCAGCTTACAAAAAAACGAAATTGTCTTTTTCCCTGCCTCAAGAGAATTTTTATGCTCAATTTTGGGCAAAAAGCTGGCGCACCAATGCCAAATCTTGTGCGGTATCGACACCAGGGCCTGGTGCGTGCTCGCTGATATGCACCGCAATAGCATGGCCATGCCACAGTGCCCGCAATTGCTCTAGCGCTTCTGCCTGCTCTGTGGGGGCGGGAGTGAGCAGCGGAAACTGGCGCAAAAACCCCGCCCGATAGGCATAAATGCCAATATGGCGCAAAGGGGTGAAGCTGCTTTGTGCATCCCACCAAGGCTGCTCGGGGCTGCCAAGGCTGTCGCGGTGGCACGGAATAGGCGCACGGCTGAAATACTGCGCCATGCCCGCCCCATTGCATACCAGCTTCACGATATGGGGGTTGTGGTACTGCTCCCAATTGGTTAAGGGGTGGGCAGCGGTAGCCATGCTGGCTTGGGGGTGGGCGGCTAGGGTTTGGGCAAGAGCATCAATCAAGCTGGGGGCAATCAACGGCTCATCGCCCTGCACATTGACGACGATGGCCGTATCGTCCAAGCCCAGTAGCTGGCTGGCTTGCGCCAAGCGGTCGCTGCCGCTGGGGTGCTCTACATCGGTGAGCAGGGCTTGTATGCCATGTGCTTCGCAGGCTTGCACAATCTCGGGGCTGTCAGCCGCTACGACCACTTGCTGGGCAGCGCTTTGCAGGGCTTGGCGTGCCACCCTAACAACCATGGGCAGACCGGCAATATCGGCCAGTGGTTTATTGGGCAGGCGGCTAGAGGCCAGGCGGGCGGGAATGATGACGCTAAATGCGGGAGTCATACGGGTGTTATGCCTTGTGCGTGTGCAGCTCAGATGCTTGCAGCTCCTCATCGCTGAGGGGGCGGGCTTGGTCTTCAAGCAAAACGGGGATGCCATCGCGCACCGGATAAGCCAGGCGGGCACTGCGCGAATGCAGCTCCTGCGCCTGACGGTGGTAGGACAAAGGCCCTTTGGTGACGGGGCACACCAAAATTTCAAGCAGTTTAGGGTCCATGGAAAACACCTTATGGATGAGATGAGGCTAAAGCAGTTAAAGCGCTTAATCGGGCATCAAGCCACGCAAAGTAGTCGGGCTGGATGTGTAGATGCAAAGGCACGGCCAGCGCTTGGGGGTAGAGCGGCCAGAGCTTAGAGGCATCTTTTTCCGTACACAAAATAATGGGCGATTGCGTATCCGTAGTATCCACCGCTTCTGTGGAAGCGGGCTTGGGCTGCGGCCAGTGGGGGTGGGCAGCAAAATCTTCCCTGTCCATAGGATGGTGGTCGGGCAGAGACAGGCAAGCGTGCAAGTGCAAGCCTAGGGCGCGTAGCATGGTAAAAAAATCTTCTGGCCGCGCAATGGCTGCTACCGCATAAAGGCGCGGGTGCTGCGCCAATGTGTGCAAGGCCACGGTTTGCCCTTGGGCGTTATAGCCATGCTCTTGCAAACGGCGCTGCACCCAAAAGCTGGGGGTGCTAGGGGCGGGGCTAGTGGGCGCACCAGCCTGATGGCTGTAGAGCACCACATCCACAGGGCGTGGCCAAGGCTCGCGCAACGGGCCAGCGGGCAGCAGCCAGCCATTGCCAACGCCCTCATCGTTGAAGACGCAGACCTCTATATCACGCGCCAAGGCCAGGTGCTGTAGGCCATCGTCGCATAGCAAGATATTGACCTCTGGATGCGCTGCTCGCAGTGCCTGCGCCGCCTGTACACGCTGGGCAGCTACGGCCACTGGAACGCCGGTTGCACGCGCTAGCAGATAAGGCTCATCGCCCACTTCTTGGGGGAGGCTCTGGGCATTGACCAGCACGCAATCTTGGCTTTGGCTTTGACCTTGGCCTTTGCTTTGGCTTGGGCGACTGCGCCCATAGCCACGCGAGACGATGCCAGGCCGCCAGCCCTGCGCCTGCAAATGGCGCACCGTGGCTAAGGTGACGGGGGTTTTACCAGCGCCACCGGCAATGACATTGCCAATCACCATGCAAATAATGCCGGGGTGGCTGCTGCGCTTGCAGCCGCTGCGGTAGAGCCAGCGCCGCAGCCCAGAAATGGCTGCGTACAGCGCCGCCAACGGCCACAGCGCCCAGGCAGGCCAGCGGCGGCTGCGCCAAATACGGCGCAGGCGGGCGGCTTGACGGCTCAAGGGGCGCTACTGGATGCTTGGGCGGCAAACGTAATTTGCGACAAGCCAGCGCGTTGCGCTGCCTCCATTGCCCAAACAACCGCCTGGTGTGGCGCATTGGCATCAGCGCTGATGATGACAATGCTCTGCGCCCCAGCGGGGGCGGCGCTGCCCAAAGCGCTGGTAATGCTATCAACGCTGCGGTCGGGCAGGCTTAAATTACCGACCACGTAAGAGCCATCTACGGCGATATGCACAATCACCTCACGCGGGCTGTCGCGCATTTGTGCGGTGTCGGCGCTGGGCAAGGTCAGCTCAATTTCGGTGAACTTGCTGTAGGTGGTGGTCAGTATCAGGAAAATCAAAATCACCAACAGCACATCAATAAAGGGGATGAGGTTGATGTCTGGAGCCTCTGTAGGGCGCTTGCGAAAATTTATAGCCATGGGTTATTTCAATTTTCAATGAACGCGAACGCTTAACGCTGCGCTAGCGCTCTTTGGTGCTTGATGTGGTTGAGAAACTGCTCGCCCGCCAGCTCTAGTTGCAGCAGGTAGCTATCGACCCGTGCGCGAAAATAACGCCAAAAAATCAGCGCAGGAATGGCCACCATCAGCCCAAAAGCGGTGTTGTACAGCGCCACCGAAATACCATGCGCCAATTGCGCAGGGTTGCCCGTGCCCACCGCCCCAGCACCGGCTTGGGAGCCAAAAATCTCAATCATGCCAATCACAGTGCCCAGCAAGCCCAGCAAAGGAGCGGCAGAGGCAATCGTGGCCAGCGCCCCCAAATAGCGCTCCAGCCCATGGGCGGCGGCGCGGCCTGCGGTTTGCATTTGCTCTTGCAGCATCTCTTGGCTGGCCGCTGGGGTGCGTTTGAGTGTGCCTAGGCTTTGCGCCAAAATCGTACCCAGCGTGCTGCTTTGCGCTAGCTGCTCTAGCACCTGCTCATCCATATCTTTAAGGTGACCTTGCTGGGTGACAGCAATGGCCTCATCGAGCAAGTGGGCAGGCAAAATTTTGCTGCTTCTGAGCGAGACAAAGCGCTCCACAATCAGCGCCAAAGCCAAGATGGAACATGCAATCAATGGCCAAATGGGCCAGCCAGCGGCCTGGATAAGGGATAGCAACTTGGTTTTCTCCGCGCTTAGAGGGTTGAACGTTAGAGGGGATTGTGCAAAGCCTTTTATTATGCCTTGGCGCTTGGCCTTGATACTGGCTTGTTCTAGCCCTATATAGGCTTGGGCGGAACATTCTTCCTACAATGCCAAGCGCGGCATGGTTTGCGCTGGGTCAAACAATCAGCGTAAAAATGTCTGCCTCTCACTACCGCTTTTGCTTTTGCTTTTGCTTTTTTGTACAACAACGAACCACTGAAGGAAAACACCATGGAACACACCCTACCCGCTCTGCCTTACGCCATTGATGCCCTGGCTCCCCACTACAGCCAAGAAACCCTGGAGTTTCACCACGGCAAGCACCACAACGCTTATGTCGTCAACCTCAACAACCTGCAAAAAGGCACTGAGTTTGAAAGCATGGGTCTGGAAGACATCGTCAAAAAATCTTCCGGCGGCATCTACAACAATGCTGCGCAAATCTGGAACCACACCTTCTTCTGGAGCTGCATGAAGCCCAATGGCGGCGGCGCACCGACCGGCGCTTTGGCTGATGCCATCAACGCCAAATGGGGCAGCTTTGACAAGTTCAAGGAAGAGTTCACCAAGTCTGCCGTAGGCAACTTTGGCTCTGGCTGGACCTGGCTGGTGAAAAAGCCCGATGGCAGTGTTGACATCGTGAACACCGGCCCCGCTGGCACCCCCCTGACCACCGACGACAAAGCCCTGCTGACCGTCGATGTATGGGAGCACGCCTACTACATCGACTACCGCAACGCCCGCCCCAAGTTTGTGGAAGTATTCCTGAACAACCTAGCTAACTGGGACTTTGCCCAGGCCAACTTTGCAGCCTGAATGCGGCTATAGCGCCAGTTAGAGGCACCGCTGCATAGCCCCAAGCCTGCCTGGCCATGCCCGGCAGGCTTTTTTTGGCGTATTTTTTAACAGTCTTATACAAAAGCGAAAGCCAGTCTTCTATAAGAGTTAGGAAAAATCGCCAAGACGGGTTAGAATTTTGCATAGTGGGAGCAGCTTGCAGCAATGCGAAATGCAGCCAGGTCACAAGCCAAGGCTGAAAGGGGCGTATGCAGGCCAGGCTTCCTAGCTGCCGTCTTGGCCTTCACTTCCGGTAAAGACCAAGGTTTGTGCAATCTGTTCAAAGCCAAAAGCAAAGTGAATACCGCGATGACCACACAACAATCGACCATCATCTACACCCTCACCGATGAAGCCCCCCGTTTGGCCACCAGTGCCTTTTTGCCCGTTGTGCAGGCGTTTGCCGCCACAGCAGGCGTGGATGTGCAAACCAGCGACATCTCGGTGGCATCCCGCATCCTGGGCGAGTTTCCTGACTTCCTAACCGAAGCGCAGCGCGTGCCCAATACCCTGACCGAGCTGGGTCAGAAAACCCTAGAGCCTGATGCCAACATCATCAAACTGCCCAATATCAGCGCCTCGGTAGGGCAGCTGGTAGCAGCCATTAAAGAACTGCAAAGCAAGGGCTACGCCGTACCCGACTACCCAGAAAACCCCAGCACCGACGCGGAAAAAGACATTAAAGCGCGCTACGCCAAATGCCTAGGCTCTGCCGTCAACCCCGTGCTGCGCGAGGGCAACTCTGACCGCCGTGCTCCTGCTGCCGTGAAAAACTACGCCAAGAAAAACCCCCACAGCATGGGTGAGTGGAAGCAATGGTCCAAAACCCATTGCTCGCACATGCACGGTGGCGACTTCTACCACGGCGAAAGATCCATGACCCTGGACAAAGCGCGTGAAGTGCGCATGGAGCTAAAAACCAACAGCGGCAAAACCGTGGTGCTCAAAGAGAAAGTGGCCTTGCTGGACGGTGAAATCATCGACTCGATGTTCATGAGCAAGAAAGCCCTGTGCGAGTTCTATGAGCGCGAGCTCAATGACTGCAAGGAAGCCGACATCCTGTTCTCGCTACACGTTAAAGCCACCATGATGAAGGTGTCCCACCCCATCGTCTTCGGTCACTGCGTGAAGATTTACTACAAGGACGCATTCGCCAAACACGGCAAACTGTTTGATGAGCTGGGCATTAACGTCAACAACGGCATGGCCACGTTGTACGAAAAAATCCAGACCCTGCCCACCTCTGTGCGCGAAGAAATCATTGAAGACCTGCACGCTTGCCACGAGCACCGCCCCGAGCTGGCGATGGTCGATTCGGCCAAGGGCATTACCAACTTCCACTCGCCCAACGACATCATTGTGGATGCCTCCATGCCCGCCATGATTCGCAACGGCGGCAAGATGTGGGGTTCAGA
>JAHAYB010000236.1 GCA_018384835.1 Comamonas sp. | reverse complement strand
CCAAACCTTGAATCTTTGGCGAATTTCGGAGGGATAAACAATTGGGATAGTTTCAAATCCTTTATCTCTAGTGGAGTGGCTGGGCCACTAGGCCGACCCATTGCACTTGCCAGCTTTGTACTGGATGCCAACTTTTGGCCCAGTCCAGCAGGTCCTTTCAAGCGCACCAACTTGCTACTGCACCTGCTCACAGGCATATTCCTATGTTGGGCCACCCTGAATCTATTACGCCTATATGGCGTAGATGAAGATAAATCCCGCTGGGGTGCTGTGCTAAATATGGCTATTTGGCTACTGCACCCCTACATGGTATCCACCACCTTGTACGTTGTGCAACGCATGGCACAACTGGCTACATTGTTTATGTTTGCCGGACTGACTGGCTATTTGCATGGCCGTTTGTTATTGCCACGTCGCAAGTTTGCAGCTTATGCGTGGATGTCTTGCTCACTAGCAGCGGGCACTGCATTGGCCGCATTCAGCAAAGAAAATGGAATTTTGCTACCTCTACTCGTTGTAGTAGTGGAATGGTGTCGTCCACGTCCGTCGACGTCCTTGCAAAATAATTTGCCACCCCACTTACTCATTCAACCCAACTGGCGCTGGCAAGCATTATTTTTATGGCTGCCTTCCATAACCATATTGGTAGCACTGGCACGAAAAATTAATTTATCCCCCACAGCTTGGCCCACCCGTGCTTTCAATCAAGTAGAACGTTTACTGACTGAGCCACGCATTATTTTTGAATACCTTTACCATCTTTATATCCCACGTATTGAGATGCAGGGTTTGTTTCAAGATAACTACGCTATTTCAAGCAGTTTATTAAACCCAATTACCACCCTACCAAGTGTACTTGGTATTTTTGGGTTACTAGGTTTCGCAATTTTTATTCGCAAAAAAAAATATGCTGGAACGTATATAGCACTATCCTTACTATTCTTTTTTTCTTCACACCTCATCGAGTCCACAGTCGTAGGCCTAGAGTTATATTTTGAGCATCGAAATTATTCAGCTGCAGCTTTTTTATTTCTCCCTATTGTAATGGGATTATTATGGGTGATAGAAAAAAAGAGTCGTCTTGTCGGAATAATAGCCATAGGGGGAATAATTGGCTTACTTAGCTTGCTAACTTGGCAAAGATCACAGCTCTGGTCTGACACCAACGCTTTGCAAACTTACTGGGCTGCGGCATCACCCAACTCTCCAAGAGCACAAAATTACTTGGCTGTTAAAGCATTTAGTAACGATCACCCTGACCAAGGCTTCGCATATTTGAAAGCTGCAATGCAACGAATGCCGCAAAGTGCGCTTATCTCTATGCAGTGGCTGCTACAAAAGGTGATACGCCAACAAGCTACAGAAGCAGACTTCGAGCAAGTGCGAAATAAGCTACCACACCAGCGTTTTGATGCTCAAGCAGTGCTAGGCATGCGCCTTATTGTTGAGACGCTCATTGAGCCAAAGGCTCGTCCAGAAGATCGCCTGCAAGCACTACTAATGCTGGATGTCATGCAATCGCTACCGCAATACCGGGCGGTCCCCTTATTTAACCGCTTAGAGCCTTATCTACGCGGTCTACTGCTCGTGGCACAGGAAGAACCCAATAGAGCTATGCCCCATTTGCAACGCGCCATTCAGCGCTACCGTGATGTGGATACAGCGCTATCTATGGTGGCCCACATGGGCAATGCAGGGCACCCCCAGCAAGCACTGCAACTACTAGATGCCGCACGTGCGGTATACAACAAACAACCTCATAAAACCTTGAAACGGCCCAAAACCACTTACGACATGGAAATCAACCGCTTACAGCAATTATTGCAAGATGATTTGCAAACACTCACGCAATTGCAGCAACAGCCAAAATAAACAGTCGTTAAGCAATAAAAACAAAAGATGAGCAAACGTCCTATCAGCGTCAGCATTATTCTTCCCGCTAAAAATGAAGCGGCCGCTATTGGCACCACTGTGGAAAAAATTCAGTCTCAACTGACGCGAATTCACATAGAAGCTCAAGTCGAGATTGTGGTCGTCAACGATGGCTCCACGGATGACACCGCCACAGTAGCCCAAGTCGCTGGGGCACGCGTTGTCCACCACCCCTATAGCAAAGGTAATGGCGCAGCCATCAAAACCGGGGCCCGAGCTGCGCAAGGCCAAATCATTGTATTTATGGACGCTGACGGCCAACACGACCCCGCCGATATTCCTCGGCTCTTGGAAAAACTGGAAGAGGGCTACGACATGGTAGTGGGTGCACGCCAAAAAGGCTCACAAGCCAGCATAGGGCGTGGCTTAGCCAATGGGCTATACACCCGACTAGCAAGCTGGATGACAGGACACCGCGTGGAAGATTTGACCAGCGGTTTCCGAGCCGTTAGAGCCGATAAATTTCGCGAGTTTCTTTACTTGTTGCCCAACGGGTTTTCTTACCCCACCACCAGTACGATGGCCTTCTTTCGCGCTGGTTATTCCGTAGCCTATCTGCCTATTCATGCGGCTAAAAGAATTGGCCAAAGTCACATCCGCCTGCTGCATGACGGCGCGCGGTTTTTGCTCATCATTTTCAAAATTGGAACGCTGTTTTCACCATTAAAAATCTTTGCTCCAATTGCCATGCTGCTATTCCTACTTGGCTGCGGCTGGTATGGCTACACGTACACCTACATACACCGCTTCACTAACATGAGCTTGCTGCTTTACGTTGGCAGCGTCATGGTGTTCCTGATGGGGTTGATCTCTGAGCAAATAACTGCACTCATGTACCGAGACAACAAATAACAAATGCACCGCGTTAATTGTGCACTTGAAATCACACTTAACTTCTGTAAGTGTTGATCTGAGCAGAAGCTCGATGCAGTGCACACAGGGTTGGAGCTATTGCCCTCACAAGCTCTTCCCAATCATGGATGGGCAATGGCACGTGGACTTGTTGATCCAGCTGGTAGGTTATCGCTTGTACCAAACCTAGTACATTCTGAGGCTGATAACGCAAAGCTGGAAATTCTTTCAAAAGTTCGGCCATGACTCCAACATCAGACGCGACCACTGACAAGCCGCACGCCAGCATTTCAAAAGCTTTTTGGGGAAAGCAATAACGCCCAAAAGTGCTGTCTGTCACCGTAACAACCCCAACATCCAAAGCTTGGAACAGATCCACAACCCGTTCATGAGGTAGGTTGCCTAAATAGTGGACTCTGTCACCTGCTGGCAAGGGTAAGCTGCACTCCATCTGACCTGCTAGAACTAGCCTTGCCCGGGGGCGCATGGCGGCAATAAGCGGCCATGCTTCGTACAGCGTATCAACCCCCTTAGAGCGAGATAACCCTCCTGCAGTGCCTACCAGTTCCGCATTCTGTGGCAGTCCCAAGCGCTGGCGTGCAAGGCTGCGGCTCCCTGTTTTGAATAAGGCTTTATCGATGGCGTTGGGCATCACTAGGACTGGGCCAACGTTGCCGTAATGAGCCTGTACCCAATTTCGCAACGGTTCACTGACTGCAATCGTTGCCCCTGCATGCCGCACAGCCCAACGCAATGCTGATACTGCCCCGGGGATCTGCGCCTGGCCAAAGCCTTCGAAGTTGTCATACAGATCCAGTGCATAAGGAATACCGAGTTGCCGAGACAGCCAAGCTGTGAGAACAACGTGCGGTATATCAGAAGCTCCGATCAGCAAATCAGGCCGATCAGCACGCAACTGGCTCAGCAGTTGCCATGGGTAAGACAGCAACTGGGGCAAACGCATTCGCCCCAAAGATCGCGCATTCCACGACATACTGCCCGGAGCCATCACGTCATATGTC
>JAHAYB010000226.1 GCA_018384835.1 Comamonas sp. | reverse complement strand
TAAAAACAAAACTATATGTCAAAGTGTCTTAAATGTGGTAGTGAATTGAAGGAAGGGCAAAAGTTCTGTATGAAATGCGGAACGCCCGTGAGTACAAATCCTCAGCAGCCAGCAGCTAAACAGATGACAGCCTCTGTCTGTTCCAAGTGTGGCAACCCCTTGAAACCGGGACAAAAGTTCTGCATGAAGTGCGGAACGCCCGTAGCTTCTGCTCCCAAACAAACACAGTCAAATGATAAAGGCTGGTTTACCGACGGTGTACGTGCCGTAGCTAACGCAGTCACAGGTGGTGCGCTGAATCGCGATATTGCACGCGAGCAGCAACAAGCGGTTCGCCAACAGGAACGGGCGGACCAAGGTATAATCGAAGAAGCACAACAGGGATTGCAAGCAGCAGAGCGTGCCCAATTGAATGCTGAACGCGAGGCTGAACAGGCTCGCAATCGTCGTAACCAAGAGGCTATTGACGGTGTCGACGTTGTTCGTGGTCGTGCCATTTGGAGTATCCAACCCGGTCAGATAGCACGTAAAATCAGCGAACGCGAATTGGAAGAAATAGAAAAGCTAAAAGGTGTTATCGTTCAGGAAGGCTGTCAGGCTATTATCTTTGCTAATGGCGAATTGGTAGCCACGCTCTCTGCCGGAGCCTATCAGTTCTTTAAGTCTGTTGAAGAAGAAAAGGCTGCAATTAAAGCTGCAATAGAGAAGGCAGAGAAAGAACTTGACGAGAAAGAGCGGAAAGCCCGTGAACAGCGGCGCCAGCAAGAACCCACTTTCCGTGAATTAGGAGTTGTTGGAGAAATTGGCCGTGCCGGACGATGGGTAGGCCGCCTTATCTTCGGTGAAAAGAAGGATGAGAAAAAAGAAAAGCTTGAACGCCGTAAGTTGGACTATGCCCGAATCCTCAGTCAGGCAACCCAAGCCCCCATCCTTTCTGTCTATATCGTGAGCGAGCGCCACATCACCATGACCTTTGCCGGTTCAACGGAGGCGGACGGCCACTTGGCTTTCACCCCCTATGTGATTCCCACAAAGATTGTGGATGTGAACGTAGGTGTTTCCCTGCAACTCCGCATCAACGATATCCATCAGTTTGCCACAAATTATCTGGCCGACAAGAATATTGCTACAACGATGCAGTTTGAGCAGATGCTTGCCCCTTCAATAGAAAACACCCTCCGACAGATGTTACGCAATCTGGATTACGAAGCATCAGGCCTGCCTGAGCCTGTTCGGAACAATCTGAAGGTTCGCATCCAGCAGACCATCAACGAACAACTCTTTGGCATCCAGTGTGAGCGGGTACTACAGATTACAGACAGCAGCGCTGATTTCGAGCGCTTTCGTGCCGTAGAGCGCGAACTATACTGCAGCGAGCAGGAACTTGGCTTCCTACAGCGAACTGGTGAGTTCCGCAACCGCCTTGCAACCGAAACAAACAAGCAGAAGATAGATAGGGCTACCAATGAGGAAGACCTTCGCTACGCTCTCCAGCAACTAAACCGCGACCAGTTGCTGCACGACGACGAGATGGAGCAGTTCGTATTGTTGCTCAACGCCCAGAAGCGCCTGCGTGAAGCAAAGAGCCAGGAAGAAGAATATGAGGCACTCATCGATATCAAGAAGAGCCGTCTTGTTAAAGATGACGAAATAGCTGCTCTCGAAGATGCTCTCGCTCACAACAAGATACACCGCGACTCGGTAACTGAGATAATGCGCATCCAGCAGACCATCAACGAACAAC
>JAHAYB010000222.1 GCA_018384835.1 Comamonas sp. | reverse complement strand
ACGCCTGAGTAGCCTTTTTTCTCGGCAAAGTGAAAATAGCCGGGCAAGTCCGCCAGGGTGTCCAGCTTGCCCGCAATATCGCCCTGCTGGGCCTTGAGCTCTTGCACGCAAATACAATCGGGGGCTGTAGTGGCAAGCCACTGTTCCACCCCCTTAGAGGCAGCAGAGCGGATTCCGTTAAGGTTGAGGCTGGTGAGTTTGAAAAGAGATGTATCCATGACAACAGAAAAGACACCAGCTTCAGCGCTGGCGCAAGAGTTTGTGGCGTTTGCCGTTGATGCGGGCGTACTGCGCTTTGGGGAGTTCAAAACCAAGGCGGGGCGTATAAGCCCCTACTTCTTCAACGCAGGCCTGTTTGACGATGGTGCCAAGCTGGCACAACTGGCGCAATTCTATGCAAAAGCCATTTTGGCCAGCGGCATAGAGTTTGATATGGTGTTTGGCCCGGCTTACAAAGGCATTCCTCTGGCTGCTACCGTCGCAGTCGAACTATCCCGCCTGGGCAAAAATGTACCCTTTGCCTACAACCGTAAAGAAGCCAAAGACCACGGCGAAGGTGGCAGCCTGGTGGGCGCGCCATTGGCGGGCAGGGTGCTCATTATTGATGATGTGATGAGCGCTGGTACCGCTGCGCGTGAGTCGATTGCCTTGATTAAAGCGGCGGGGGCTACGCCGCACGCTGTCTCCATTGCCCTGGACCGCCAGGAAAAAGCCACAGAAAATGGCCAGGATGTGCCCTATAGCGCCGTGCAATACGTGCGCCAGCAATTAGGGATGCAGGTATGCGCCATTGCCACATTGGCGGACTTGCTGGACTACCTGGCCGCCCAAGAAGCGCAGACCGATATGGCCGAGCACCGAGAGCGCGTAGCGGCCTATCGCCAGCGCTATGGCGTTTAGGTATGTTCAAACAGCGCTCTACCCTCTCGTTGTTGTGGATGCTGGCAGGTGTGCTAGCAGGAGGCATTAGTGCCAGCCCCTTACCTGCAGCCGCTCAATCAAACGGGTCGGTTTCTGGGGTGTACACCTGCATTGATGGCCAAGGGCGGCATTTGCGCTCAGACCGTCCTATCCCCGAATGTGCCGACCGAGAGCAGCGCCTGCTAAGCAACAGCGGCATGGAGCGTGGGCGGCGCGGGCCAGCGCTCAGTGACGTACAGCGCCAGCAGCAAGCCCAGGAGGTTCAAGCTGCCCAGCAACAAGCCATCAGCCAGCGCGAGCAGCGCCGCCGTGATGCGCTACTGCTACAGCGCTTTCCCAATGAGCAAGCGCACGCTATTGAACGCCAAAAACACATGCGGCAGTTTGACCTGCTGGAGAAACTGGCACAAGCGCGGCTCCAAACCCTGCAAGAGCAGTACCAGCAGGCGCACGACCACATGCAGCCTTATCAAGCCGAGCCTGCTCGCGCACCCGCCGCGCTGCGTTCGGCGTTGGAGGAGGCGCATTCCAACCTCCAAGCGCAGCAGCACAATCTGCAAAGCCAAGTGCTCAACCGCCAGCGTGCCGTGCAGCGCCTCGATGAGGAGCTGGAGCGCCTGCGCCAACTGTGGCTGCAAACCGCCCACCAGCCCTAGCGCCTAGTGCCCCCCTATAGCCGTCCTGGTAAGCGCGGCGCTCTTACATTCCCAGGTTAGGGGCCAGATAGCGGCGCAAGTCGGCCTCGGGCATTTGGCGGCGTTCGGCCATATCCTGCAACTGGTCTTCGCCAATCTGCCCCACGCTAAAGTACGCCGCCTGGGGGTGCGCCAGGTAAAAACCACTGACGCTGGAGGCCGGAAACATCGCCAGGCTTTCGGTCAGGCTCATGCCGATTTCGTCTGTGCCCAAGGTGTCGAACAGCGCCCATTTGGCGGTGTGGTCGGGGCAGGCGGGGTAGCCGGGGGCGGGGCGTACGCCTTGGTATTTTTCAGCAATCAGCTCTTCGTTGCTTAGATTTTCTTCTGCGCCATAGCCCCAGAGGTCTTTGCGCACGCGCTGGTGCAGGCATTCGGCAAAGGCTTCGGCCAGGCGGTCGGCCAAGCCTTTGAACATGATGTTGCTGTAGTCGTCCAGCGCATCCATGAATTCTTTTTCCTTCTTCTCGCTGCCAATGCCGGCGGTCACGGCAAACATACCGGCGTAGTCGGCAATGCCGCTTTCCTTGGG
>JAHAYB010000212.1 GCA_018384835.1 Comamonas sp. | reverse complement strand
CCCCCCCCCCCCCGCCCCCCCCCCCCCCCCCCCCGCCCCCCCCCCCCCCCCCCCCCCCCCCCCCCCCCCCCCCCCCCCAAAGCAGAAGAGGTCATAGAGGTGGTAAAGGAGAACAGCCTGCTATGCAGCAGCGCAGGCTAGAGGGTGATAGAGGGCGATAGAGTGTGCTGCGGGTGTGCGCGGGAGCGGCCGCTCAATGGCGGAAGTGGCGCACCCCCGTAAACACCATGGCCACGCCGCGCTCGTTGGCAGCGTCAATCACTTCTTGGTCACGCATGGAGCCGCCGGGCTGGGCCACGCAGGTCGCACCTGCATCGACCACCACATCCAGACCATCACGGAAGGGGAAGAAGGCATCACTGGCAACCACGGTGTTCTCCAGGCTTAAGCCCGCTGCTTGGGCCTTGATGCTGGCAATGCGGGCGGAGTCTAGGCGGCTCATCTGGCCTGCGCCTACGCCCATGGTCATGCCGCCTTTGCAGAACACAATGGCGTTGGATTTAACAAATTTGCCCACCTTCCAGGCAAACAGCAGGTCTTGCAGCTCTTCGGGCGTGGGTTGCTTGACGGTGACGACTTTCATATCCGCCAGCGCCAGCTCGTGGTTGTCGGCGCTTTGCACCAGCAGGCCAGAGCCTACGCGCTTGGTTTCTAGCGCATTGCGGGCTTGGGCGTAGTTTTCTGGCAGGGTGATTTGCATCAGGCGCACATTGACCTTGGGTTGAAACACTTCCAGCGCCTCAGCAGTAAAGCCGGGAGCCATCAGCACTTCCACGAACTGTTTGACGACGGCTTCAGCAGCGGCTTTATCGACCACGCGGTTAAAGGCGATGATGCCGCCAAAGGCGCTGGTGGGGTCGGTCTGGAAGGCTTTGGCGTAGGCTTCATGCGCATCCTTGCCCACCGCCACGCCACAAGGGTTGGCGTGTTTGACGATGACACAGGCGGGCGCTTCAAAGCTCTTCACGCATTCCCAGGCAGCATCGGCATCGGCAATGTTGTTGTAGGACAGTTCTTTGCCCTGCAATTGCACGCCGGTGGCCAGGCTGCCAGCAATGGGGTTCAAGTCGCTATACCAGGCGGCTTGCTGGTGGCTGTTTTCGCCATAGCGCAGGTCTTGCACCTTGGTGTATTGGGCGTTGAATTGGGCGGGGAATTGGCTGCGCTGGGGTTGGTAGTCTTCAGCCAGTTGTTCGGCTTCGAGCTGCACGCTAGAGAGGTAATCGCTAATCGCGCCGTCGTATTGGCTGATGCGGTTAAACGCCGCCACCGACAGGCTAAAGCGTAGAGCGTCGCTCAACTTGCCGTTGGCCTTCAATTCGGCGAGTACGGCATCGTATTGGTCGGCGGCGGTGACTACGCCCACATCTTTCCAGTTTTTGGCGGCGCTGCGCACCATAGCGGGGCCGCCAATGTCGATGTTTTCAATCGCGTCAGCCAGGGTGCAGCCGGGCTTGGCAACAGTGGCTTCAAAGGGGTAGAGGTTGACCACCAGCAGGTCGATGGTGTCAATGCCGTGCGCTTGCAGGGCGGCCATGTGCGCGGGCAGGTCGCGGCGAGCCAGCAGGCCGCCATGCACTTTGGGGTGCAGGGTTTTCACGCGGCCATCGAGCATTTCAGGGAATTGGGTGACTTCGGCGACCTCGGTGACGGGCAGGCCAGCGTCTGCCAGCAGCTTGGCAGTGCCGCCGGTAGAGAGCAGTTTGATACCCAGGCCATGCAGGGCTTGGGCAAATTCGACGATGCCGGTTTTGTCGGATACGGAAAGTAGGGCTTGCATAGTTTTTACTTTAAGACAATGGAAAACGGGTAGGTGGTGTTGGTGACTGGTGACTGGTGATTGGTGATTGGCAGCCCATGCCTTAGAGCATGTCATGCTCTAGTAGCTTTTTGCGCAGGGTGTTGCGGTTTAGCCCCAGCCATTGGGCGGCGCGGGATTGGTTGTGACCAGCTTGCGCCATGACTTCTTCTAGCAGGGGTTTTTCAATCAGGCGCAGCACCATGTCGTACATATTGGCGGGGGTTTCGCCGCCCAAGTCATCAAAATAGGCGCGTAGGTTGTCGCGCACACAGGCGGCCAGGTTGGGGGGCGGGTTCATGCGGCTACCTCCTCCAGCAGGGGGCGGGCCGATTCTTCAAGTGCTTGCATGTGGTGGCTATCGTCAATGTCGTTGGTCAGGGTCGGTGTTGTGGAGGCGGGGCTGGGCAGACGCAGCATCTGCTGCCCCAGTTGGTCAAAGTAGCTGCGCACGGCCTGGGTTTGCGCCTGGGTGCTGTCCAAGGTGTTAATCAGGCGGCGCAATGCGTCTCCCCCCGGCAGAGCGCGTACATACCAGGCGATATGCTTACGCGCACTGCGCACCCCGCTGTCTGCGCCGTATAGGCTGTAGTGGTCTTGCAGGTGCTCTTGCAGCAGCTCGCCCACCTCAGCCACCAGAGGGGGCGGTAGGTACTCCCCAGTGGCCAGGTAGTGGGCGATTTCACGAAAAATCCAGGGCTGGCCTTGGGCAGCACGCCCCACCATGACGGCATCTGCGCCGGTGGCGGTGAGTACGGCCAGGGCTTTTTCAGGGCTGGTGATGTCGCCATTGGCCACCACGGGAATAGCCACCGCCTGCTTAACGGCAGTCATCGTGGCGTACTCTGCCGCGCCTTTATAGCCTTGCTCGCGGGTGCGCCCGTGGATGGTGAGCATCTGCACGCCCGCCGCTTCAAAGCGCCGCGCCAAGGCAACCGCGTTTTTTTGCTGCGCTGACCAGCCGGTGCGCATCTTTAAGGTCACGGGCACGCCATAGGGCTGGCAGGCTTGCACCACGGCAGCGGCAATGGATTCGGCCAGCGCCTCGTTTTGCATCAGCGCCGAGCCTGCCCATTTATTGCACACCTTCTTGGCCGGGCAACCCATGTTGATGTCGATGATTTGCGCCCCGCGCTGCACGTTGTAGAGGGCGGCTTCAGCCATCATGGCGGCATCAGTGCCCGCAATCTGCACGGCAATGGGGCCAGGCTCGCCCTCATGGTTGGCGCGGCGGCTGGTTTTCAGGCTATTCCACAGGTCTTTGCGCGATGTCACCATCTCGCTGACGGCGTAGCCCGCGCCCAGGCGCTTGCACAGTTGGCGAAAGGGGCGGTCTGTGACCCCCGCCATGGGGGCAACAAACAAGCGATTGGCCAAAGCGTGTTGGCCGATACACAGCGCAGTCATGGGGGGAGTCGATTAGAAGTAGGGGGAGGGGAAAAGCAAAGAGGGCGTAATTGTAGCTGCTGCATTTTTCAGCAAACGCTTCACCTAAAACAACCTGCGCACGACACGAAGCACACGCGCCAGCCCCTACACTCGCCGCCTATGGATGCTTGGATTCCCACCCTTTTGCACTGGCTGGCGCTGCCCGAGTTTGGCCTGAGCAGTGTGTTCTTGATTGCCCTGCTCTCTGCCACCTTGCTGCCTATGGGTTCTGAGCCAGCGGTAGTCGGCCTGCTGCAACTGCGCCCCGACCTGTTTTGGCCGACGGTGCTGGTAGCCACCGCAGGCAATACGGTGGGCGGTGCTATCAGTTGGTGGATGGGGCGTGCCGCCCAGCGCACTTGGCAACGGGCACGGCAGCAGGAATGGGCTGGTGTAGGGGCGGCGGCAGAAGCGCCAGCCCCACGCCGCGAAATGAGCCGCGCCCAGCGGCGGGCGCGTATCTGGCTACGCCGCTGGGGGGCGAAAAGCTGCTTTTTTAGCTGGCTGCCAGTGGTGGGCGACCCTTTATGCGCTGTGGCGGGCTGGCTGCATTTGCCGTTTTGGCCTTGTGTGGCTTATATGGCCGTGGGCAAGTTTTTGCGCTATGTGTTGATGACTAGCGGTATTTTGTGGCTGCTGCCCTTGGTGTTTTAGGGCGTGCTTTCATGCTGCTCCGTTGTTATTCAGCCGTAGCAACAGCCTGTGGCGGCGGTTTACGCTCAGGCTTGGGTCTGGGCGGCTTATTGGTATTGATTTGCGCTGTGGCTTTTTCCATATTGGCATCGCGCCCGGCCAAGTATGGCCAAGCTTTTAGGCTGTGGGCAATGCTGTCTTCAATGGCGCGATGCTGCTCTAGCGGGGCTTTTTTCAGCACCCAGGACACCACTTCTGCACTATGCCCAGGGTGGCCTATGCCCAGACGCAAGCGCCAGTAATCCGGGCTGCCTAGTTGGGCGTGGATGTCGCGCAGGCCGTTATGGCCGCCGTGGCTGCCGCCTTTTTTCAGCTTGACCTGGCCGGGGGAAAAATCCAGCTCATCATGGGCAACCAGAATATGCTCGGGCGCAATTTTGAAGAACCGTGCCAGCGCCGCTACGGATTTGCCCGATTTATTCATAAAGGTTTGCGGCTGCAACAGCCACAGCGGCTGGCCGTGCAGATTGGTACGTGCCATCAGGCCCCAGTAATTGCGCTCGGGCTGGAGTTGTAGCTTTAAGGTATCGGCCAGGGCATCTATCCACCAAAAACCGGCGTTGTGCCGTGTATCGGCATATTCCGGCCCGGGATTGCCCAAGCCTACAAAGAGTTGAATCATGGCTGTGTTCAAAGAAAAAGCCCACCGGCGCGGGCCAAGTGGGCTTTGTGCAGTAAGACTTTCAGGCTTTCTTCAAGCCTGAATGACTGGCTTATTTTTTGCCTTTTTTGGCGGGTGCAGCAGCAGGTGCGGCGGCAGCAGCGTTGGCATCAGGAGCCACCTCAGGTAGCTTGATGCTGACCAGGTTGGGGTTTTTGTTGGAGCCACGCACCACGGCTTTCACGCCTACGGGCAACTTGACCAAATGGTGCAAGCCCAGGTTACCCTTGACGGTCAAGCCAGACAGATCAACCTTGATGGCCTCGGGGCGCTTGGCGGGTACGCATACCACCGCCAGCTCTTGCAGCAAGGTGGTGATGGTGCAGTTGTCGTCCTTAACTGCGGGGGAGTTTTCCACACCTTCGTAAACCAGAGCCACTTTGGCTTCGACCTTGGTGTTCTCGTCCACGCGCTGGAAGTCAACGTGCAGGATTTGGGGCTTGAAGGGGTGGTATTGCACGGCACGCAGCACCACGGAAGTGGTTTGGCCATCCACGTCAAGTTGCAGGATGTCAGAGTGGAAAGACTCTTTTTTCAGGGCGTGGAACAGCATGTTGTGATCCAGCTCAATGCTCTGGGGGGCGGCACCAGCGCCATACACCACAGCGGGGGTCTTACCAGTGAAACGCAGGCGGCGGCTCGCACCAGTGCCTTGCAGAGCGCGCGCAGTAGCGGCAATTTGCATGATGAACTCCTAAAAGGACAATAAACGGGGTAGGCCGCGACCAGCTCTAGCCCCAGGAAGCAACGCCAGCACCCATGCCTGGATGCTGGCGTAAAAAACAATGCTTACTCTTCAAACAGCGTGCTGACTGATTCGCCCGACTGGATGCGCAGCATGGTTTCAGCAAACAGACCCGCTACAGACAAGGGGCGAATTTTTCCACAAGCCTGGGCGGCAGCCGATAGAGGGATGGTGTTGGTGACAACGACCTCATCCAGGGCGGTACCGTCAGCAATACGTCCCAGCGCAGGGCCAGAGAAGATGGAGTGGGTGCAATAGGCATAGACCTGCTTGGCACCGCGCTCTTTGAGTACTTCGGCGGCTTTTACCAAAGTGCCAGCAGTGTCGATGATGTCATCCATGATGACGCAGTTGCGCCCTTGCACGTCGCCGATGATGTTCATCACCTCAGACTCGTTGGCCTTGGGGCGGCGCTTGTCGATGATGGCCAGATCGCAATGCAATTGTTTGGCAAAAGCGCGGGCACGTACCACACCGCCTACGTCGGGGCTAACCACCATCAGGTCGGAATATTGCTTTTGCTTCAAATCACCCAGCAGCACGGGCGAGGCGTAGATGTTATCTACGGGAATATCGAAAAAGCCTTGGATTTGGTCGGCGTGCAAGTCCATGGTCAGCACACGTGAGACACCTGCAGCTTCCAGCATATTAGCCACCAGCTTGGCGGTAATGGGCACACGGGTAGAGCGCACGCGGCGGTCTTGGCGGGCATAGCCAAAATAGGGGATGACGGCGCAAATGCTCTCTGCCGAGGCGCGTTTGAGCGCATCAACCATCACCAGCAATTCCATCAGGTTGTCATTAGTGGGCGCACAGGTGGACTGCACCACAAATACATTGCGCGAGCGCACGTTGCGCTGAATCTCAACGGTGACTTCACCATCAGAAAAGCGGCCTACGCTGGCCTCCCCTAGGGATGTGCCCAGATGCTGGCAGATTTCTTCAGCCAGGTTGCGGTTGGCGTTGCCGCTGAAAACGACAAATTCTGATTGGTTGGAGTGCATGGGATGTGTCGGTGAGAATGCTGCTTTGCCCAGCTAGAAGATGCCGGGCATTGAGACGACAGAGTGATATTGAAGTAGTGAATTTGGCAGGGGAGGAAGGACTCGAACCCTCGAATGCCGGAATCAAAATCCGGTGCCTTAACCAACTTGGCGACTCCCCTACACTGGCTTTCTGCTTGTGCAGAACACCGGTATAGACCATATTTCTTTCAATCTTGCACCCAGCTATGAAGCGGGTGCATTTGCAGGTTTTCACACACCTGCAAGATGCAGCCTTTGGTCACCGAACCAAACGCTGCGCTTTGTTTTTCTTCCAGCTTGGCAAACACTGCGCTGCCGGAACCCGTCATTCTACCCTGCAAACCTTGGCGCTGAAGGAAAGCCAGCGCTTTTTCAATCTCTGGGCACAGGGTTTGTGCTACGGGCTGCAAATCGTTGCGGCCAAATTGGTAATGACCGCCTTCGTATGCTGCAAAGCCCACGATTGTAACCGGTTTTGTGTCGCGCTGGAGCAATGGGTGGCTAAAAATTTGCCCTGTCTCTAGCCCAGCAGCGGGTTTGAGCACGACAAAGCGGGCATCAGGCAGGGCTGCCGCACCGCGCAAGGGCTGGATGTGTTCGCCCACGCCCTCTACCCAGGCATTGCAGCCGTGGATAAAAAAGGGCACATCCGCGCCCAGCGTCAGGCCAATGCGGGCTAGCTCGCTGCGGCTCAAGCCCAGACCCCACAGGCGGTTGAGCGCCAGCAAGGTACTGGCCGCATCGGAAGAGCCGCCTCCCAGTCCTGCTTGCGCTGGCAGGCGTTTATCCAGGTGGATATGCACGCCCTGCTGGCAGCCGGTAGCCGCCTGCAAAGCGCGGGCAGCCTTTACGCATAAGTCATCAGCAGGCAAATGAAGCGCGGGGTTGAGGGCTGGGTCGCCCATATCGCTGCGCCCAATCTCGGGGCTACTCAGGCGCTCAAAATGCAGGCGGTCGCACCAGTTGAGCAGCATAAATACCGATTGCAGCAGGTGATAGCCATCGGCTCGCCGCCCAGTGATGTGCAAAAACAGGTTGAGCTTGGCCGGTGCGGGTACGTCGTAAAGGGCTTGCATAGAAGGAAAAAATAGCGCGGTAACTTGGGTGTTTGCTGGCTTATTCGATGCCCGGCACTTGCAACACCAGCCGCAATTGCACCCTGGGCAGGGGCTGCAAGCGCTGTGCTTGGATGCGGCCTTGCGCATGGCGGCTTACATCCACCTGCCAGCCTGGCGCATGGGCTTGCTGGCCTTGCAACCAAGCAAACAAGGCGTGAATAGGTACATCTGCCCCCAGGCTGCGCTGCACCAAATCGGCAAGATGGGCAGATTCCAGGCGCTGCTGGCCTTGCTCCAGCCATGCGCCCTGGGGCTGCCATTGCAGGCGAGCCACTTGGTTGCCCAGCGGGTTGAACACTTCCAGCAGCCCTTGCTGCGCACTGCCTTGCAGCACAAAGCTGGCGCTAAAGGATTGGGTGACGCTGCCATCGGCCTCAAAAACCTGCAAGCCTAGGCGGCCTTGCCACAGCTCGGCCTGTTCTGCCGTTGCAGATGCTACGGGCACTGTGGATACGCCTGCCTGGGGCGCAGCGCAGCCCACCAAGCCTGCGGTGGCAAAAACCATACTGGCCGCTGCAACTGCTGCTGTGCCCGCCCCAGCGCAGCGCAGCAACTTGCGCCTATCGGCATTCATGGTTGCACTTTCAGGCGGCGCAAGGTTTCTTGCAGCACAGGGTTGGCCGCGCCGCGTTGCTGGGCTTGTTGCCAGATGCGCCGCGCCCGCTCTTGCTGGCCTGCTGCCCACAGCACCTCGCCTAGGTGGGCGGCAATTTCTACATCTTCACGAATGCCGTAGGCGCGTTCTAGCAAGGTGAGCGCCAGCGCCAGATTGCCTTGGCGGTATTCCAGCCAGCCTAGGCTGTCGGTGATATAGGCATCGTCTGGGGCAAAGGTTAGGGCTTTTTCTATCAGTTGGCGTGCCTCGTCTAGGCGCTCGCCCCGGTCGGCCAGGGAGTAGCCTAGGGCGTTGTAGGCGTGGTAGTAGTCAGGCTGCTGGGCGATGACGGCGCGTAGCAGGTGCTCCATATCTTCTAGCTCGCCCACTTGCTCGGCTAGCAGGGCTGCGTCGTAGCTGATGTCGGCATCTTCGGGGTAGTCTTCCTGCAAGGCTTTTTGCAGGGCGTAGGCTTGGCCAAAATCACCGGCCTCGCGCCACAACTGCACCCGCGCTTGGCGCTTGCGCACGGCTTGGGTGGTGGTGCGCACGGGCACGGCATTGAGGAGCGCTTGCGCTTGGGTTAATTGGTCTTGGCGCACTAAGACGGTGGCGCGTAGGCTTTGGATGGCTAGGTCGCTTGCATCTTCGGGCAGGCGTTGCAGCCAGTAGGCGGCGCGGGCGTTTTGCTGCGTTTGTAGCGCAATGCGTGCGCCCAGCAAGCTCGCTTGGTGGTTGGTGGCTTGCTGCTGCCCGGCATCGGCAATGTTGGGTAGCAGCGGCAGCAAGCCTTGTAGCGATTGCTCGGCCTGCTCTAACTGCCCCAGTTGCGCTTGCACGCTGGCTAGCGCTAGCCAGGCATCGGGCAGTTCGGGGGCTTGGGCGATGGTGGCTTGCAGCTCTGACAGGGCTTGCGTTAGGCGCTGGCGGTTCATCAACACCCGGGCGTAGGCCAGGCGAATGGTGGCTGTGGGGTTGCGCTGTAAATAGCCTTGGACGAGTGATTCTGCCCGGTACTCGCCGCCTTCTAGCAGCTCTAGCGCCAGCAAGGCGGCTGCGCCGTTGTTGGGGTTGAGGCGCTGCGACTGCAAGGCGGCCTCTAAAGCCAGCGAGGGCTGCTCGGCAGCCAATCGCATATGCCCCAGCATAGCCCAGGCGGCGGGGGCGGTTTCGGGGTCAGTTAGGTCGGCTTGCAGGGCTTGCTCGACCACTTGCGCAGCCAGTGCCTTATCGCTAACGCGGCGATACAACTGGGCAATGCCTAAATACAAGGCAGTGCGGGCATTGGGGGGGCTGGTGGCCAGCTCGCGGCTAAGAGGCTCTGCCGACTCTTGCACGCGGTTGAGCATGAGCAAAATTTGCAGCTCGTAGCGATTGGCGCTGCGCGATTGGGGAAAGGCTTGCTGCCAGGCTTGGGCGGCTTGCAGCGCCATGGCTCCGGCACGCGCTTGCAAGGCGATATCGGTGGCGCGGCGGTAGAGCGGCTCAGAGTGCATTTGCCGCGCCGCATCTAGCATTAAAGCGGTGGCGTTGCGTGCGTCTTCGCTCTCAGCAAGGAGTTCGGCCAGCAGCACGCTGTAGAACTGCGGGGCATCAAAGTAGTGGGCAGCTTGGGCAGCTTCAGCGGGAGGGCTGGCCTTAGCCTCTGCCTCTGCCTCTGCCTCTGCTTGGGTGGCTGGGGGCGATGCCTGGAGTGGGGAGCCTGTTGCCCCCGGCTGCTGGGCAGTAGGCGCACTGGCGCAAGCTGAGAGCAAGCCCGCTGCAAGCAACCAACCCAAGAGCGTGTTGGCCGCACCAAGCGCCAGCACCCCTTCGCGTTGGGAGCGTGAACCTGTTGTGAAAGACGGGGGGCGAAAAAAATCAAGCATCAACCCATAATAATCCAAGCCCGCTATTGGCCTGGCTGCCAAGAGCTGGTTTTTTGCCTGCGTTTTCCCCCGATTGAAAAGCCGTATCCACTATTCGCCTATGCCTGAATTACCCGAAGTTGAAGTCACCCGCCGCAGCTTTGCCCAAGCCATTGCTGGCGCACACATCCACCACGCCCGCCTGGGCAAGCCGCTGCGCTGGCCATTAGGCTGTGCGCCCGAGGCGCTAGCAGGCCGCCAAGTGCTGCAAGTGCGCCGACGCGGCAAATACCTGTTGGTGGATTTAAGCCAAGGCATGTTGATGCTGCACCTGGGCATGTCCGGCAGCCTGCGCTTTGCCTCCACCCTGCCCGCCCCTGGCACACATGACCATTTTGACCTGCACACCAGCCAAGGCGTTTTGCGCCTGCACGACCCCCGGCGCTTTGGCGCAGTGCTGGCCGTGCAGGGCGAGGCCGACCCCATTGCCCACAAGCTGCTGCACAAGCTGGGCATGGAGCCGCTAGACCCCAGCAGCTTTACCTGGCCGCGCTTTACCGCCGGGCTACAGGCCAGCAGCAGCCCCATCAAAAGCGTGCTGCTGGGCGGCAAGCTGGTGGTAGGCGTGGGCAATATCTACGCTAGCGAGGTGCTGTTTCACAGCCGCATTCACCCTGAAATGCCGGCCTGCGCCATCAGCAGCATCAAGGCCAAGCGGCTGTTTCATGCCATTACCCAGGTGCTAGAGCAGGCCGTGCAGCATGGCGGCTCTACCCTGCGCGACTTTGCCAGTAGCGACGGTATGCCCGGTCACTTTCAACTGCAAGCGCTGGTGTATGGCCGCCAGCATCAGCCCTGCCAGCATTGCGCCACTCCGATTGCCTTGCTGCGCCAAAACCAGCGCAGCAGTTACTATTGCCCACGCTGTCAACGTGCTTGAGTGTTTGAGCCGTCAGCGTGCTATGTACAGAAAACCACAGCAACAGGAGGTTAACCATGCGCCCTTCTTTCAACGAACAATTTGACCGCTTAGGGCAATGGCGCACGCATTTTGCCGAGCAACTAGCCGCCTTTGGCAGTTGGCTAGAGGTGCAAAACCTGCGTGACCTGGCCGTGCAAGACCACCTACAGCGCCTAGAGCACCGATTGCGCCACGACCGGCTCAGTCTGGCCTTTGTGGCCGAATCCTCGCGGGGTAAGTCAGACTTGATTAACGCCGTCTTTTTTGCCCACGACGGCCAGCGCATCATGCCCACCGCGCCGGGGCGCACCACCTTATGCCCTACTGAGCTGTTGCACGACCCGCAACTGCCCTCTTGCCTGCGCCTGCTGCCCATTGAAACCCGCACCCAAGCCTACAGCCTGACGCACTGGCGCAGCCGCCCACACAACTGGGTACAACTGCCCTTGGACGAGAGCAACCCCCAACAAATGGCCGAGCAAATTGCCAAAGTGGCGCAGGTGCAATCGGTCAGCATTGAGCAGGCACGCAGCCTAGGCTTTTGGAACGACGCAATCGCCCAAGGCAACCCCCCCACCGACGCGCAAGGCATGGTGCAAATTCCCTGCTGGCGCTACGCCTTGGTACACATTGCCCACCCGCTCTTGCAGCAAGGCTTGGTGATTTTGGACACCCCTGGCCTCAACACCGTGGGCGCAGAGCCGGAGCTAACCGTCAACCACATTGCGCAAACCGACGCGGTAGTGTTTTTGCTAGCGGCAGATGCGGGCGATACCGGGCTGACCCAGGCAGACCTCACCCTATGGCAAGAGCACCTGCTGCCCAGCCACCGCGAGGGCGGGGCGCATTTGGTGGTGCTCAACAAAATCGACACCCTCTGGCAGCAAGCGCATAGCGAGGAGCAAGCGTTGCAACTACTCACGCAGCTTCGCCAAGCTTGTGCCGATAGCCTGGGTATCTGCTCGCAGCGCATTTTGCCGCTATCGGCCAAACAGGGGCTGAGTGCCAAAATCGAGAAAAACCCCAGCCAGCTACGCGACAGCGGCCTGTCTGCATTTGAAGATGCCTTGGCCTTGAGCGTTCTGAGCCACCGCCAAAACCTGCTAGAGCAAACCGTAGCACAAGACGTGGAGCACATTCGCCAGCAAGTGCAGCACCGCATTGGCCTGCGCAAGCAATCAGCCCAAGCCCATGCACAAGCGCTGCACCAGCTCGATGCCCACAACCGCGACATGCTGGCAGCGCAGCTACAACACATCGGCCAAGAGCAAGCCCAGTGGAGCGCCTGCCAGCAGCAAGTGCAGCACCTGCGCCGCCAGCATCTGCGCTTAATGAACCAGGCTTTTCACCAGTTAGGCACCATCTCCCAGCGCCGCGAGTTAGAGCAACTGCGCCAGGCGCTAGGGCACTCGGGCATAAAAACCGGGATGCGCCAGGTCTATGCCTCGGCCTTTGAGCGCCTGCACGACTTGGGAGCCAGGGTGCAGGCAAGCGCCTCAGAAGTGCAAGCGCTGCTAACCACCGAGTTTGCCCAGCTCAATGCCCAGTTTGGCCTGCATCTGCAAGCGCCCCCAGCCTTTGCCATGCCCGATTTTGACCAAGCGCTAGAGCAAGTCGAGCAAAGCTATCTGCAATACCTGGGCTTGGAGCATGTGCTCAAACTGGCGCATCCCTTGGTGGGCGAGCGCTTGGTACACGCCTTGGGCATACGCTTGGGTAGCATCTTTGAGGCCGCAGCCAGCGCCCTGGATATTTGGAGCCAAGCGAGCACCGCCCAGCTCCAAGCGCAGTTGCAACAGCGCCAAAGTGACCTTTCTCAGCGCCTAGCGGTCTTGCAAAGCATTGCGCAAGATGCCAGCCAACTGCACACCCACAGCCAAGCGTTAAGCCAACAGCAGCAGCACCTGCAAGCGCTAGAGCAAGCACTGGCGCAGTGGTGTACGCAACTGCTGCACCTGCCCCAGGTTGATGCTGCGGATGCCGCCTTAGCCTTAGAGGCATCCTTACCGGGGGGGGGGGGGGGGGGCGGGGGGGGGGGGGGGGGGGTGGGGGGGGGGGGGGGGGGTGGGGTGGTGGGGGGGGGTGGGGGGGGGGGGGGGGGGGGGGGGGGGGGGGTGGGGGGGGGGGGGGGGGGGGGGGGGGG
>JAHAYB010000200.1 GCA_018384835.1 Comamonas sp. | reverse complement strand
CCATGCAGGTTGCTATCACAGCGCCCACACAGGCTAGGGTGCTCGGGGTTGCTGCCCACATCGGCGCGGTAATGCCAGCAGCGTTCGCATTTGGCGTGGCTGCTGGGGGTGACAGTGATGCTCAAGGCTTCGCCAGCTACGGCTTCTGCGGCGCTGGTGATGAAGATGAATTTCAAGTCCTCACCCAGCGATTGCAGCAAGGCCAGGTCTTCGGGCGAGGCGCTCAAAGAAAGTTCGGCTTGCAGCGAGGAGCCAACATGCCCCGCTTCGCGCTGGTTCTCGATTTCCTTGTTGGCGGCATCGCGGATGCTGCGGATGCGCTCCCACTTGGCCAGCAAAGCAGCATCACCAGCGGGCAGTTGGGCGTAGGTTTCCAAAAAGATGGAATCGCTCTTGCCCACTAGCTTCCAGGCTTCTTCCGCCGTGAACGACAAAAACGGTGCCATCCAGCGCAGCATGGCGTGCAGGATATGGTGTAGGGCGGTTTGGGCGCTGCGCCGCGCTAGGCTGTCAGCCGCGCTGGTGTAGAGGCGGTCTTTCAGCACGTCCAGATAGAAGCCGCCCAAGTCCTCAGAGCAGAACAGTTGCAGCTTGGCGACCACCGGGTGAAATTCATACACCTTGAAATGCGCCAGCACCTCGGTTTGGAACTCGGCGGCGCGGGCGAGTGCCCAGCGGTCAATTTCCAGCATCTGCTCATAGGGAACGGCATTCTTTGTGAGGTCAAAGTCGCTGGTATTGGCCAGTAAAAAGCGCAGGGTGTTGCGGATACGGCGATAGGCATCTACCACACGGGCGAGGATTTTGTCGTCAATCGCCAAGTCGCCCGAATAGTCGGTAGAGGCGCACCACAGGCGGATGATTTCCGCGCCCATCTTGCTGCTGACTTCCTGCGGCGAAACGGTGTTGCCCAGCGACTTGCTCATCTTCTTGCCCTGACCATCGACGGTAAAGCCGTGGGTGAGCAGTCCGCGATAGGGTGCGCGGCCAAAAATGGCACTGGCCAGCAAGAGCGAAGAATGGAACCAGCCACGGTGTTGGTCGTGGCCTTCTAGGTAGAGGTCGGCTTCTGCGCCCTCGGCGTGGTGCATTCCGGCGTGCGTGCCGCGCAATACGTGCCAGAAGGTGCTGCCCGAGTCAAACCACACTTCCAGAATATCGGTGCTCTTGGTGTAGAGCTTGGCCTCGTCCGCGCCCAAAATGTCTTCGGTGCTGGCGCGGCTCCAGGCTTCGATGCCGCCTTGCTCGATGATGTCGGCGGCTTGGTCAAGAATTTCCATGGTGCGTGGGTGTAGCTCGCCCGAATCCACATGCAGGAAGAAGGGCAGCGGCACGCCCCAGCTACGTTGGCGCGAGATGCACCAATCCGGGCGGTGGGCAATCATGTCGTGCAGACGCGCCTTGCCGTTTTCGGGGTAGAAGCTGGTTTGCTCAATCGCGGCCAGGGCAATCTGGCGCAGGGTTTGCTTGGGTTTTTGCGCGAGGTCGGTAAATACGCCTTCGCCCTCGTCCATGCGGATAAACCACTGCGCCGCAGCGCGGTAGATAACCGGCGATTTATGCCGCCAGCAGTGTGGGTAGCTGTGGGTAATGCCTGCCGTGCTCATGATGCGGCCTGCGACTTTCAGCGCGTCAATGATGAGGGGCACGGCCTTCCAGATAGGCTGGCCGCCAAACAGCGGGAAGTCATCGGCGTACTGACCGCCGCCCTGCACGGGGTTGAGAATGTCTTCATAGGCCAAGCCGTTGGAGACGCAGCTATTGAAGTCATCCACGCCATAAGCCGGGGCGCTGTGGACGATACCCGTACCATCTTCCGCCGTGGCGTAGTCGGCCACATAGACGGGCGAGAGGCGGTCGTAACCCGCATCGACATGCGCCAGCGGGTGTTTGAAGGGCATTAAATCCAGCTTCTGGCCGATGGTTGTCGCCAGCACCTGACCGGCAATGCCCCAGCGCTCTAGGCATTTTTCTACCAGCGCACTGGCTACGATGACCAAGCCGCGCTCGGTATCGACCAGGCTGTATTCCAGTTCGGGGTTGACGTTTAGCGCTTGGTTGGCGGGAATCGTCCAAGCGGTAGTCGTCCAGATGACGGCGAAGGCGGGTTTGTCCAGCTTTTCCAGGCCGAAGGCGGCGGCTAACTTGGCGGGGTCAGCGGCGGGGAACATCACGTCCAGCGTGTCGCTTTTCTTGTCGGCGTATTCGATTTCAAATTCGGCCAGAGAGCTGGCGCAGTCAAAACACCAGTACACGGGTTTCAGGCCACGGTAGATAAAGCCGCGCTCCATGACCTTCTTCAGGGCGCGAATCTGGTGCGCTTCGCTGGCGAAGTTCATGGTTTTGTAGGGGTTGTCCCATTCGCCGAGTACGCCCAGGCGCTGGAAGTCGGCCATCTGCTGGGCAATCTGCTCGGTGGCAAAGGCGCGGCCTTTGGCCTGCATTTCGTCACGCGGCAGGTTGCGACCGTGGATTTTTTCAATGGCGTTTTCAATGGGCAGGCCGTGGCAGTCCCAGCCGGGGGTGTAGAGCGCGTCAAAGCCTTCCAACTGGCGGCTTTTGACAATCATGTCCTTGAGGATTTTGTTCATCGCATGGCCAATGTGAATCTGGCCATTGGCGTAGGGAGGGCCATCGTGCAGGATGAACTTGGGCGCACCTTGGCGGGCAACGCGCAGTTTTTTGTAAATGCCTTGCTCGTCCCAATCTTTTGCCCATTGCGGCTCGCGCTGAGGCAGGTTTCCGCGCATGGGGAAGGGGGTATCGGGCATGTTCAGCGTGGCGCGGTAGGCGCTTTCAGGGGTGTTCTTGGTTTTTTTGGCAGGCTGTTGGGACATGAAAAATCTCTTTGGCTTCAAGGCAAGACCCAGGGCATGGCCTGGCCGAACACCCCGTGCAGGGCGTGGCCAACCTGGGCGTGCGCCCCTCGCTCGACCCCAACGACGTCAACGGTGGCCG
>JAHAYB010000182.1 GCA_018384835.1 Comamonas sp. | reverse complement strand
CGCTCTTCAAGGGCTGCGTTGTAGAGCTGTTGATGCAAGCGCAGCAACTGAGCCAAAGCCAGCGCCTGCTTGGGCGTGGGGTACAGCCGATAGGTCGTTTTGCGTAGGTTGCTTGCTTCGCTCATAATTGGTTACTATAGCACCACCATGCAAATAAACAAGCTCCATCATTGCGTTTATGCGCTTCAATATCATTTGGTTCTTGTGACGAAATACCGAAAAAAATGTCTCACTGATGCAATGCTCAAAGAGTTTGAGAATCAGGCCAGCGAACGCTGCCAAGCCTGGGGCGGCAAGCTGTTGCAGGCCAATGGCCAGAGCGACCATGTGCATCTACTCATTGAGCTGCCGCCATCGGCTGCACTGGCCGACTTTGTAAATGCCATCAAAACGGGTACAAGTCGCAGGCTGCGAAGCACCTTTACCCAGCACTTAGCGGGCTACTACAGCAAGCCTGTTCTTTGGTCGCGCAGCTACTGCGTACTGTCGTGCGGCGGTGCGCCTTTGGAGATCATCAAACAATACATCCAGCAGCAGGACAGGCCAGAGAATTAAAGTCAGCCTACGGCTGGCCGCGCAATCCCCCTCCAGCCAATGCGGACGGCTTTGCCTCCAAGCCGCTTTGCGGCTAACCGCATTGGATGGAGCCCCTCGCGCTACCCGGTGGAGCATGGCAAAAGGCTGCTCAAAGCCCACCCCAGGGCTGCGCCAGCCGGGCAGGGCGGTGGGGATGTGGGGTTTGGCTGGGGGCATGGTGTCTCTCCTTGGGTGGTGTGTCATGTTCTAGGCTTCTAGGCGGCTTGCGGTTGTTTGGCGGCCAAGCGGTGCGCCACTACCGCACCCAGGCTGGCAATAGCCAGGGCGGCCACGCCATACGACCAGCCCGCTGGCCATTGCGCCAGGCTGCTGCCCAAAATCACCACCCCCACGGATTGCCCCAAGAACAGCACGCTGGCAAACAGCGCCACCGCTGCCCCTCGGCTTTGGGGAGCCATCTGCGTAGCCTGGGTCTGCAAGGTGTTATGCAGCATATAAAAGCCCAGGCCATTGACGGCGCAGGCCAGCGCCCCGGCCAGAGGGTGGGTCGCCCAGCCCAGCAGCAGCAAGCCCAGGGCAATCAGCAGCCCACCGATGGCGGATAGCCCCTTCTCCCCCAGCAAGCCCAGCCAATGCCTGGCACCCAAGGCGTAGAGCAGGCCGCCCGCGCCGTAGAGCATCATCAGCGCCCCGGCCTGGCTGACGGAATAGCCAAAGCGCTGCACCAACAGCAAGGGGGTGAAGGACAGGGTGCCAAAGGCCAGTGCCCCTTCCAGCGTGGTAATGCCCAGTACCCAGCGCACCTTGGGCAGGCGCAGCAGCTCAATATTGCCCAGCACACTGCGCCACAGGCTATTGGAGGGTACAGCCGCTGCCGCAGGTGCGGACTGATGGCGCAGCAGCAAACCGCTGGACAGGCCAAACAGCACCGCCAAGCTGGCAAATGCCCATTGCCACTGCAAATGCTCGGCTACCCAGCCGCCCCACCACTGCCCCACCATCATGCCGCTAACGGTGGCAATCAGCAGGCGAGCCAGGGTTTCCTGGCGCTTGTCGTAAGCCACCTGGTCACCCACCCAGGCCATAGAAAGTGGAATGATGGCTGCTGCCGCCGCCCCTACGGCTGTGCGTGCCAGCACCATCAGCTCAAAACTCGGGGCAAGCGCCAGCAGCACATTGAGCACGGTGCAGACCAGCCCTGCCAGCGTGATAACGCGCAGCTTGCCCAGCCGGTCGCCCAAAGGGCCGTAGATAAATAAGCACAGCCCATAGGCCACGGCATACCAGGAGATAGTGCGCGCTGCCTCGGGCACAGGCACGTCAAAGGCTTGGCTCAAGGTGGTGAGCATGGGGTCACAAATGCGCAGCGAGGCCATGCTGGCAAAGCCCAGCAGCCCCACAAAAAAGAAGGTTCGTTGCATGGCGCTGAACTTTACGCCGCCCCGGCGCACTATGTGGGGGGTACGGGTTTACATGCCCTATTCAGTTCTACAAAGGAAGCCGCCATGCCTATTACCGCACACCCATCTACTACCTTGAGCCGCCGTCAACTGCTGACCCAGCTTGCCCTAGGAGCTGGGCTGTTGGGCACAGCCGAGTTGGCCAGCGCCGTTAGCTGGGCAGCAGCGCCCAAGGTCGAAGTCTGGAAGCACCCCGACTGCGGCTGCTGCCAGGACTGGATAGACCACCTCAAGGCCAATGGCTTTGCTGTCCAAGCCTATGACAGCCCCCAGGGCAATGCCCCCACCCGCGCCCGTTTGGGGCTGCCCGCTGAACTAGGCTCCTGCCACACCGCTGTGGTCAAAGGCTATGTGATTGAAGGCCATGTGCCTGCCCAAGACATTCGCAAGCTGCTAGCGCAAAAGCCCCAGGCGCTGGGGCTGACGGTTCCTGGTATGCCCATTGGTAGCCCCGGCATGGATGGGCCAGAATACGATGGCCGCAAAGATGCTTATGAGGTGCTGCTGGTTACGCCCAAGTTGATGGGTGCTGGCGTACATACCAGTGTGTTTACGCACTATGCGAGCTAATAAGAGAAGAGCGTACTCACACTACTCACACCCTAAAGCGCCTTACACCGTTAACCGCTAGCGCAAAGCGAGTGCTAGAAGGGAATGTCGTCATCCGCAAAGTCATAAAAACTGCCGGTGCTGGCAGTTGATGACGGAACTGGCGCAGGCGGTGGTTTGACCGCTTTGGCCTTGACTTTTTTGGCTGGGATGGGCTTGGTAGGTGTGGCAGCCGCAGCGCCAGCACCTTCGTTCACGGCAGCATCCATATCCGTTAGCGCCTGTGCCAGGGCTTGCTCAACGGCGGCTATCTGCTGTTGGCAGACTTGGTAGGCGGCTACGGACTCTTGCACGATGTCTAGAAGCTGGTCAATCGCCGGTTCGTCCTGCTCGCGCAGGGTGTTGGCGTGCTGTTGCAGGATGTCGTAGGCGGCGCGAAAGCTGGTGGGTGGTTTTTTCATGGGGCGGGGGTATCGGTATCAGTATCAAGAACAGGGCGCATGGGCAGGCTGCCATCGGCAAAGTGCAGCACCACGGGCTGGGGGCTGGCGCGGGTGGCGGCGGCGCTCATCAGCGGTTGGCCTTGGGCATTGCGCACCAGGGCAAAGCCACGTTGCAGGGTTTTTTGTGGGCCTTGGCCGGTAATTTCGCGCAGCAGTGCTTGGCTGCGTTCTTGCGCTTGCTGCACTTGTTGCTGGGCGCGTTCCTGCCATTGGTGGCGGGTGTGCGCCAGTTGCTGCTGGGCTTGCTGATGCTGGCGGGCGGCCAGTTGCAGCACTTGCGGCGCTAGGTGTTGCAAGGCGCTGCTGGCTAGGCGCAGATGGGCTTGGGCGGCGCTGCGAATGGCCGCCAAGCTAGCAGGCACTTGCTGCTGCGCCTGTTGCAGGTGGTGCTGGCTGGATTGGGCAATGGCGCGTAACTGCGCTTGGCTGTGGTGGCGGGCTTTGTCCACTTGCAGCAAGGCAGCGCCCCGCAACTGGCTGTGCATGGCTGCCAAAGGCGCTTGCACCTGGCGCAGTTGCTGCTGGCTGCTAGCCACAATCTGCTGAAAAAACGCCTGCGCCTGCTGACTGCGCTGCACGATGGTCTGGGTAATGGCGGCCACCACTTTGCTGGGCGTATCAAAGCTGCGGTGGGCAACTTCATCCAAGATGGTGCTATCGCGCTCGTGACCAATGCCGGTGAGCACAGGCAGCGGGCAGGTGCAGATAAATTGCGCCAAGGCGTAGTCGTTCAGCCAGGCCAAATCATTCACCGCCCCACCGCCACGAATGATGACGATGGCATCCACAGATTCAGTCAGAGCGGCCAGGGCAGTTTGCAGGGCTTGCAGCATTTGCGCCGCAGCGCCCTCCCCCTGAAAGCGGCTGTGGACGTAGCTGAACTGGCACAGCCCCAGGCTTTGCAGGCGTTGGGCATCAGCAGCAAAGTCGCCCAGGCCAGCGGCATCTTCGGGCGAGAGCACTAGCACATGCTGGTAGCTCCAGGGCGTGGGCAGTTGGCGGTTGCGCTCTAGCAGTTGCTCTAATTGCAAGCGCTGGCGGATGTGCTGCTTGTGCGCCTCTAACTGCCCCAGGGTAAAGGCCGAGTCAATGGCGCTAATGTCTAGCGAGAAGCCATATTGCGCCTTGAACACAGGCCGCGCCAGCACCAGCAGGCGGATGCCACTTGCCAGTTGTGCGCCGGTGGCCGCTTCAAATGCGGGCAGTACCTGGGCGGCAACATTCGCCCACAACATGCCCAGGGCTTTGGCCAGTACGCGGTCGTGGGCATCGCGCTCGGTCAGTTCCAGATAGACATGGCCGCCCTTGGTGGAGACGCGCAGCACCTCCACCCGCACCCAAACGGGCTGGTCAAAGCTGGTAGCTACCACCTGCCCCACGCCTTGCAGCAGTTCGGCCAGGCCAATGCCTGTGCTGCCTGCCTGCATCACGGCATGGCTGGCGGGGCGCTGGCTAGCGGCTAACTCTGTAGAGGCGAGATAGCCCGCCCCCTCTTCCTGCACCTGCGCCAAGTGGGCGGGCAGCCAGGGGGCAAAGGCTTGCAGGGCCAGACCTGCAGGGGCGTACCACTGGCGTTGGGCGGGGTCCCAGCGTGCGCCTAGTGCCTTGGCCTGGTCTTTTTCTGCGTAGGGAACTTGCAGGTAGGTGGGTGTGGTCGGTGTGGGGGCAGAACTGCTCAAAAGCGCCTACTCCTGCGCTGGGTAGAACAGGCGGCGGGCGGCCTCGGGGCGCACAGCCTGAGCAATTGCGCCGATATGCTCGGGCGTAGTTCCGCAGCAGCCGCCCAGAATGTTGACCAGCCCTTCCGCCGCAAACTCATGCACCAGGCGGCTGGTGACTTCTGGGGTTTCGTCAAAGCCGGTATCGCTCATGGGGTTGGGCAGGCCAGCGTTGGGGTGGCAACTGATAAAGGTATCCGGCGCGGCCTTCGCCAGTTCTTGGATATAGGGACGCATCAGCGCCGCACCCAGGGCGCAGTTCAAGCCCACCGATAGCGGCTTGGCGTGGCGCACGCTGTGCCAGAAAGCCGTTACCGTCTGCCCCGAGAGGATGCGCCCCGAGGCATCCGTCACCGTGCCGCTAATCATGATGGGCAGGCATTCACCGGTTTGCTCAAACGCCTCATCCACAGCAAACAATGCGGCCTTGGCGTTGAGGGTGTCAAAAATGGTTTCCACCATGATGACATCGCTGCCGCCTTCAATCAGCGCCAAGGTTTGCTCTAGGTAGGCCACGCGCAGTTGCTCGAAGGTGATATTGCGTGCGCCGGGGTCGTTCACATCAGGGCTGATGCTGGCGGTTTTGGGCGTGGGGCCCAGAATGCCGGCTACAAAGCGCGGCTGCTCGGGGGTGGAAAATTTGTCGCAGGCAGCGCGTGCCAGCTTGGCGCTTTCCAGGTTCATCTCGTAGGCCAGGTGGCCCATGTGGTAGTCATCTTGGGCGGTGCTGGTTGCGCCGAAGGTGTTGGTTTCAATCAAGTCTGCGCCAGCGGCCAGATAGCCTTCGTGAATATCGCGAATGATGTCCGGGCGGGTGAGCGAGAGCAGCTCGTTATTGCCCTTTACGTCGTGGGCAAAATCAGCAAAGCGCTGGCCGCGAAACTGCTCTTCCGAGAGTTTGAAGCGCTGAATCATCGTGCCCATTGCGCCATCCAGAATGGCAATGCGCTGGCGCAAAATGCCCGGCAGCGCCTGGGCGCGGGTATAGCGCGGCAAATGCGCCAGGGGGTCGGGGGCGGCGGGGGTGGGGGTTGTGGTGTGGGTGGTATCAGGCATAGTGCGCCATTGTAGAAAGCGGGGGTGTTACTGGTCGGCAGTGAGGCAATGAGGCAGTGAGGCGGCGGCGCAGTGGGCACTGCCCCTTCAAGCCTGGGCAACGCGCTGAAACAGGCCGCCGGGCTGGCTGGCGACCCAGCCTTCTAGCTCCAGCTCTAGCAACTGGGCTTGCAGGCTGGCGGCATCTAGGCCGGTGCGGGCGCTCAAGGTGTCTAACCCCATGGGGTCAAAGCCTAGGGCATCAAGGATGGGGTGGGCTGGCGCTGGCGCTGGTGTTGCGCCTAAGTCGAGCCCCGCTTGCTGCGCTGCCAAGGAGCGACGGCGTTTGATGGGGGTGCTAGGGGCGCTGGGGTGGCTGTGCGCTAGCTCTTCGATGATGTCTTGCGCCGTCTCAACCAGCTTGGCACCTTGGCGAATCAGGGCGTGACAGCCGCGTGACTGCGGCGCGTGGATAGAGCCAGGAATGGCAAACACCTCGCGCCCCTGCTCGCTAGCTAGGCGGGCGGTAATCAAAGAGCCGGAGGCCACTGCCGCCTCCA
>JAHAYB010000180.1 GCA_018384835.1 Comamonas sp. | reverse complement strand
CGAACACCTTGGCTTTGAGCAAGCGCCCGGTTTTGTCTTCGGGGTTTTCATGCCATTCCATGGATTGGAACTCGGCATACGCCTTGGCGATGCGCTCCACGCAATCGGGCGTGAACTCGCGGCGCTTCTTGCCCAAGTTCTTTTTCATCAACGTGCTCATGGCGCTGGCATCAATCAACATCACCTTGCCCTTGCGTTCGGCAGGTTTGCGGTTCGTCATGAACCACAGGTAGGTGGTGATGTTGGTGTTGTAGAACATATCCGTGGGCAGCGCCACGATGCAATCAAGGTAGTCGTACCCCAAGATATGGCGGCGGATTTCGCTCTCGCCACTGCCTGCATCACCGGTAAAAAGGGGTGAGCCGTTATGGACTACGCCAATGCGGCCACCACCCTTGCCCGCCACCACAGGTTGCATTTTGGACAGCAGGTGCAGACTGAACAGCATTTGCCCATCGCGGATGGCGGGCAGCCCAGGGGCAAAGCGCCCGGCTGCACCCTTGGCGTGCTCGCGCTTTACAGCGTCTTGGGCGGGTTTCCACTCCACGCCATAGGGTGGGTTGGCAGCTTGGTACTCAAAGGTTTTGCTGGGGTGCATGTCCAGCGCCAGCGTGTCGCCCAGCATGATATTGGCCGGGTCTTGCCCGCGAATGAGCATGTCTGCCTTGCAGATGGCGTAGGTTTCGTCTTCCAGCTCTTGGCCAAACAGCTTCAGGGTGGCGCGGTCGTTAAATTTGCGCAAGTGCTCTTCGGCCACGCTCAAAATGCCGCCGGTGCCTGCGGTGGGGTCGTACATGGTGCGCACCACGCCGGGCACGGATAAAACCTCATCGTCGCCGTTAAACAGCAGTGTCACCATCAGCTCAATTACATCGCGTGGGGTGTATTGCTCACCGGCTGGGGATACGTCGTTGAACTTGCGCAACAGCTCTTCAAACGCTTGCCCCATGTCGTGGTTGGTCACAGCCTCGGGGGACAGGTCAGTTTCCGCAAAGCGCTGCGCCACTAGGTACAGGCGATTTTTTTCGTCCAACTTGTCCAGGGTGGCAGCAAAGCCGAATTTCTCAAAGATGTCGCGCACGTTTTGCGAGAAGCCGTTCACCATGGCTTCCAGGTTGTCGCGCACGTCATCGGGGGTCTCGGCAATCTTGGGGAGCGTGAAGGGGGAAGTGTTGAAGAACGGATATTTGCTGACAGGGGTCAGCATCTTGTCCAGGTCGTAGCCCTTGCTGCGTATGGCCTCGTAGCGGGCCTGCACCGCTGCGCGGGTAGGCTCCAGCACACAATCGAGGCGGCGCAAGATAGTGAAGGGCAGGATGACCTTGCGGTATTCGTTTTCTTTGTACGCGCCGCGCAGCAGTTCGGCGTTTTTCCAGATGAGGTCAGCGAGTTTAGACATGCAAGAAACAGAGAGCCTTAAAGTATCAGTAGCCCCCTATTGTGAATGAAGCGCCAGTTAGCTACCTTCATGCCAAGCTGTAGAAATAGTGCCACGCCATCATGGGTTGTAAGCGTATCAAAGCAAAAACCTAAAAAGTGGCGACTTGGTGGCTACACAATCCCAAAAACAAAAAAGGCCAGTTCCGAAAAACTGGCCTGAATCATTATAGGTATTGGTGCCGGAGACATGAATCGAACACGCGACCTTCTCATTACGAATGATAGGAAAGGGGGTTTTATCTGTGTTGATTAGCGTTGTTATAAATACATATAATTCAATACAATCAACGCTTTACAAGGTAATTCTGCGTTTTTGGTGTTGATTGGATTTACCTTGTTTGAAAAAATTCCCTTACATCCGCCCTTACATCCTGGCCGATGTAAGGCAACAGGAACACAGAGCGCAACATGGCAAAAATCAACTTCACCGCGCCCAAGGTGGCAGCATTCAAATGCCCGCCCGACAAGAAGCAGGCTTTTATGTGGGATTCGGCTGTACCTGGCCTAGGCTTGCGGGCAACGCCAAACGGCAAACCCGCGTTTGTGTTTCAGGCTGAGATGCAAGGCAAGGCGCTACGCATCACCATTGGCAGCCCCGATGCTTGGAATCTGCCCCAAGCCCGCGAAAAGGCCAGAGAGTTACAACGCCTGATAGACGAAGGCCGCGACCCTAGAGAGCAAAAGCGCGAAGCCCTAGCCGCTACCAAGGCCGAAGCCGCCGCCGCCATTACCCCCGGCCAGCTATGGCCCCAGTACCTGCAAGAGGGCAAGCCCCGGCACAAAGACGCATGGAAGCCTGGTTATCGCGCAGACGTTGAAGCCTTCGCAAGCCCCGGCGGCCTGCCCAAGAAGCGCGGCAAAGGCTTAACCCGCCCTGGTGTTTTGTGGCCCCTGATGAATCTGCCCCTAGGCGGCATCAATGAAGACGAGTTGCTTGACTGGCATAACCAAGAAGCACGGCGCAGCAAAGAGCAAGCCAAGCGCGGCCTGATGATTTTTAGGGGCTTCCTGCGCTGGTGCGCCACCAGGAAAGAGCTACGCCACATTGCAGACCGTGGCGCTGGGCAATCGCCTGCCATTGCTGAGCAACTACCGAAAAAGAAAGACCGCACCGACTCGCTAGAGCCTGAGCAGATTCGCGGCTGGTGGGAAGGGTGCTTACAACTGCCCAATCCCGTGGCTGGCACCTACCTACGCGCCTTGGTGCTCACTGGTGCAAGGCGTGAAGAGATGGCCGCGCTGCGCTGGGAAGATGTAGATTTTCGCTGGCAGAAAATCACCCTTGCTGACAAAGTTACAGACAGTCGCACCATCCCGCTAACCCCTTACCTGGCTGAAATGCTGGCCAGCTTGCCGCGCCGTGGTGAATATGTGTTTGCCAGTGCCAGCAAAGAAGGGCGAATCACTGACCCACGCAAAGCCCAAGCCCTGGCCCTAGACCATGCTGGCGTTAAACATGTGACCATTCACGGCCTGCGCCGTACCTACATCAAGCAAGGCCGCGCTGTAGCCCCTGCTGGTGTGGCTGCCCAAATGTCAGGGCACGCCCCCAGCGCCGTAGCAGAGGGATATGCAATTCGGAGCATTTCAGAGCTGCGCCCCTATGCCGAAACCGTAGAACGCCACATTCTGGCCCTGGCTGGTGTGGACTGGCAGCCCCAAGAGCAACCCCAGCGCCTGCGCGTGGTGGCAGGCTAACCTATCAAAATAATAGAATTAATACTATGCCACCATCCATACACCAGC
>JAHAYB010000173.1 GCA_018384835.1 Comamonas sp. | reverse complement strand
GCCCCCGCTTGCAGCAAGAGCTGCGCCCCGGCACACGCGTCATCTCCCACGCTTTTGGCATGGGCGACTGGAAGGCCGATGAGCAGGTGCGCTGCAACGGCCCCACGCTCTACAAATGGGTTGTGCCCGCCCGCCTTGAAGGTGAATGGGAATGGCAGGACGGCAGCGGCCAGCATTACCGCATTGCCCTTGCGCAAAAACACCAGCAGCTCAAGGCCAAAGCCTGGGTGAATGCGGTCGCCGCCCACGAATGTAAGGCTCAGGTGCATGGCGACTTGTTCGAGGTGCAACTACGCCCCACCGCTGGCGACCAGCTGCAAAGCTTTGTGATGCGCTATCAGGAGGGTCGCCTTGAAGCTACGAACAAGACCCTACAGCCCCAAGCGGCAGTGCGCCTGCCAGCACCCGCCAAGGACACAAAAACAGGCAAAGCAGCAAGCCCTGGTTCAGCTGCTTAATTTTGAAGGTTTGCAATGGAAGTTTTTATCAACCAAGAGGCACTCGCCCTCCCCCCCACGGCAGACGGCCTGGCCCCCAGCGTGGCCGATGCGCTGGCGCTGTGGAACGCCCGCCCGCCCTACGCCGTGGCACTGAACACCCAGTTTGTGCCCAAAACCCACTACGCCAGCCAGCGCCTGCAAGCAGGTGACAAGCTGGAAGTTATCAGCCCCGTTACCGGCGGCTAAGTTGCCCCCTCTACGCCCATGACCGATACCCCTGCCGATACCACCGCCGACACCCCTTTCCAACTCTACGACCAGCAGTTCAACAGCCGCCTGCTGCTGGGCACTTCGCGCTACCCCTCGCCTGCGGTGCTGGAGGCTGCTGTGCGCCGCTCCCAGCCGGCCATGGTCACCGCCTCGCTGCGCCGCCAGGGCAGCAATAGCGCTGATGTGGCCGATGCCGGAGCCAGCTTCTGGCAACTGCTCAAGCAACTGAATGTGCCCGTACTGCCCAACACCGCAGGCTGCATGAGCGTGCAAGAGGCCATCACCACCGCCCAAATGGCGCGTGAAGTGTTTGACACCCCCTGGATTAAGCTGGAGCTGATTGGCGACGACTACACCTTGCAGCCCGATACCCTCAACCTGGTGCAGGCCGCCAAAACCTTGATTGACGATGGCTTCAAAGTGCTGCCCTATTGCACCGAAGACTTGGTGCTGTGCCAGCGCCTTGTTGATGTGGGCTGCCAAGCCGTAATGCCCTGGGCCGCGCCCATTGGTACAGGGCGCGGCCCCGCTAACCCCTATGCCATGCAGGTGCTGCGCGAGCGCCTGAGCGTGCCGCTGATTGTGGATGCGGGCCTAGGCCGCCCCAGCCATGCCTGCACGGTAATGGAGTGGGGCTTTGACGGCGTGCTGCTCAACACCGCCGTGGCCTTGGCGCAAGACCCGGTGCAAATGGCCGGTGCGTTTGCCGATGCCGTCCACGCTGGCCGCGCCGCCTACCTGTCTGGCGCTATGGCCGAGCAAACCGCCGCCCAGCCCAGCACCCCCACCTTGGGTATGCCGTTCTGGCACCAGGCTTGAATGGGGGGGAGGTGAGGTGATGACCCGCCCCCGCATTCTCATCATCACCCGCAACCTGCCCCCGCTGGTCGGTGGTATGGAGCGCCTCAACTGGCACATGGCCGATGAGCTGGCCAAGCAGGCTGATGTGTACATAGTGGGGCCAAATGGGGCTGCGGCTATCAAGCCTGCCACTGTGGGATTTGCGCCAGCACCGCTCAAGCCCCTGCCTTTATTTTTATTACTTGCTTTTTTTCAAGCCCTTTGGCTAGCGCTGCGCTGGCGGCCTACCGTGGTGCTGGCTGGTAGTGGCTTGACGGCTCCTCTGGCGTGGTTAGTGGGCAAATGCTGCGGCGCACGGACAGCAGCTTATTTGCATGGGCTGGACATTGCGGTAAAGCACCGTGGCTATCAAAAACTGTGGGTTCCGGTATTCAAAAAACTGGACTGTGTTTTACTCAACAGCACGCCCACACAGCAATTGGCCTTGGCCGCCGGTGTAGCTGTGGATAAAGCCCATATTGTTTACCCCGGTGTCAGCCTGCCCATTGCCCCCCAAAGCGCAGAACGTATAAACGCCTTCAAGCAGCAGCATGGTTTGCAGGATAAAAAGATTCTGCTCTCTGTAGGGCGGCTTACCACGCGCAAAGGTTTGTGCGAATTTGTGGCACAAGCCCTGCCCCGTATCGTTGCCGAGCAGCCCACCGCCATGCTGGTCGTGGTGGGTGAAGCGCCCCGAAATGCCCTAGGTGCAGGCATTCAAAGCGTAGCAAGCATTCAGGCCGCAGCAGCCCAAGCGGGCGTGGGTCAGCATGTGCTGTTTTTGGGTGTGGTTACAGATGCTACGCAGCTAGCCACAGTGTATGAAGCCGCTGATGTGCATGTCTTCCCCGTGCGCCACCTGCCCGATGACCCCGAAGGCTTTGGCATGGTGGCTATTGAGGCCGCTGCCCACGGCTTGCCGACGGCTGCCTTTGCCACCGGCGGCATTGTGGATGCAGTGGCGCATGGGCAATCGGGCTATTTGGCAGAAAAAAATAACTACCAAGCACTAAGCGCCCATACCCTCCAACTGCTGCAAGCGCCTTTGCCCCCCACAGAAATACGCCACTTTGCACAAGGGTTTGCGTGGGAGCAGTTTGGGCAGGCGATTTGTACTGCCCTGGGGCTGTAGGAAAAGCCTGCCCCCAGCAGCCTGCAAACTAGGACGGCGGCTGCTGCACCCAATCATGCGCCACTTGGTGCAGCACAGCCAGAAATGCCTGGGCGCTGGGCGTGGGGCTGCGCTGGGTGCGCAGGCCAATGCCAATCGCCCCAAAATCAATAGTGTGTGGCAGGGGCAGTTGGGTAATGAGCTGCGCCTCCAGCCAGGACTGAGCCGCAGTACGCGGCAGCAGAGCCAGGGTGTCTGACTGGCGCAGCACACCCAAGTTGGTGAGCATGGATAGCGACTCAATGCGGTTATCGGGCAAAGGCAGTTGCAATTGCGCAAAAAAACCTTCTACCTCGGCACGCACGGCAGATTCGGGGGTGGGCACTATCCAGGGGTAGTCTTGCAAAACCGCTAACGGCCAGTCCGCGTTCAATGCCAAGGGGTGGGCAGGACGCGCCACCAGCACCAGTTGTTCCTGGTACAGCGCTTGGTAGTGAATGCCCTCGCCCAATTGCTCGGGCACACGGCCTACCACCATATCTAGCTCGCCAGCGGCCAGCATGGGAAAGAGCAGGTCATTCGTGGCCTCGCGCACGCTGATATGCACCTGCGGGTGCTGCTGCTTCATGCGGGCAATGCTTTCGGGCAGCAAGCGGGCGGAGGCCGATATCAGCGTACCCACCGCCACCTGGCCTTGCTCGCCGCTGCGCAGGGCGGTCAGCTCTTCGTCCATGGCGCGGGCATCCCCCAGTAGGGGCTGGATGCGTTGCAGCAGGCGCTGGGCGAAAAAAGTGGGATGTACGCCCCGGCTATGGCGCTCGAACAGGGGCACATCCAGCAGGCTTTCCAACTGGCTGACGATTTTGAACACATTGGGCTGGGACATGTGCAGCGCCTGCGCTGCCTTGTGCATGGAACCCAGCACCATCACCCGCTCGAATACCAGCAACTGCTTGAACTTCAGCTCGCGCAAGCGGGCTGAAAAGCGTGGGCTGCTGCGGTCTTCGTCGGGCGGCATTCTTATCAAGCCCCTAGGTATTTATTGCGCACCTCAGGCTCCGCCCTGAGCACCTCAGAGCTACCCTGCCACACCACCTGCCCTTTTTCAATGATGTAGTGGTAATCGGCCAAAGCCAGCAGCGGCACAATGTTCTTATCAATCACCAAGATAGCCATGCCCTCGCTGCGCAGCAAGGCCAGTGCTGCCCAAATCTCCTGGCGCACCTTGGGCGATAGACCTTCTGTGGCCTCATCCAGAATCAGCAGCTCGGGGTTGGTCATCAAGGCTCGGCCAATGGCCAGCATTTGCTGCTCGCCGCCTGAGAGCTGGTTGCCAAAGTTGGCGCAGCGCTCGCCCAGGCGGGGGAAGAGTTCATACACCCGCTCCAGCGTCCAAGGCTTGGCCTTTTTGCGCCTATCCGCAGCGGTGGCCACCAAATTCTCCTGCACCGAGAGGTTGGGGAAGATTTGCCGCCCCTCAGGTACCAGCCCCAGCCCGGCTTGCGCCACTTTGTAGGAGGGCTGACCAGCCATGGCCTTACCCGCCAAGCTCACTTGCCCCTGCCAGGGGCTGTGAATGCCCATGATGTTCTTGATGGTGGTGGTTTTGCCCATGCCATTGCGCCCCAGCAAGGTAACGCATTGACCGGGCAGCACTTGCAGTTCCATGCCAAACAAAACCTGGCTTTGGCCATAGCCCGCCGTCAGGCCGCTGACGTGTAGTAGAGGGCTGGTGTTACCGTTGGTATTGCTCATGCGGGAGTCTCCTCATCGCCCAGATAGGCTTCACGCACCTGGGGGCTGTCCTTGACGGCGGCTGGGTCGCCGCAGTAAATCACCTTGCCGTAAAACAGCACGCTGATGCGGTCAGCCAGACTAAAGACGGCATCCATATCATGCTCAATCAGCAAAATCCCATATTGGCCTTTGAGGCGTTGCAGCAGCTCCACCATCATGGCTGACTCGCCGTGACCCATGCCCGCCATTGGCTCATCGAGCAGCAGCACTTTAGGCTCCATCGCTAAAGCCATGGCCATCTCTAGCTGGCGTTGCTGGCCATAGCCTAAGGCAGCAGCCGGGGTGTGCTCTTCTTGCCCCAGGCCAATCAGGGCAATAACCGCTCTGGCCTTATCGACCAGACTGGCGTTTTTAAGCACCGGCTGCCAGAAGCGGTAGCCATGGCCTTGGCAGCCCTGTACAGCCAGCACCACGTTCTCCAGCACCGTAAAGGCTGGAATCACCGACGTAATCTGGTAAGAGCGCCCAATGCCTGCACGGGCACGGGCATCGACCCCCAGGGCATCGATGTTGTGCCCCAGCAAAGTCATGCTGCCGCTATCGCTTTTAACCTCACCCACAATCTGGCTGATGAGGGTGGTTTTACCCGCCCCATTGGGGCCAATGATGGCGTGGACTTCGCCGGGCAGAATGTCCATATCCACATGGTCGGTGACCAGCAGACCGCCATAGCGTTTAACCAGCCCCCGAATACTCAGTAGCGGTTTGGCTTGTGCTGTATTCATTCTCAATGCCCTCCCTGGCCTTGGGCCTTGTCGCTGACCAAGCCCCACAGCCCGTCTTTGAGGAACAGCACAATCAGCACAATGATGGGGCCCATGATGGCCATCCAGTTCTCAGTCACCGCCTTGAGCCCCTCTTCCAGCAGCAAGAAGGCGGCAGCGCCCACCACAGGGCCCATCAGCGTACCCGTGCCGCCTAGCAGCACCATCACAATCAGCTCACCAGAAATTGTCCAGGCCATATAAGCGGGCGAGGCAAAAGCCGTCAGGTTCGCCAAGAAGTAACCTGCCAAAGCGCACAACTGGGCAGACAGCATATAGCCCACCAAACGGTAGCCCAGGGGTGCAGTGCCTACCGCACGCACCCGGCGCTCGTTAATCTTGGTGGCTCGCAAAATCAGGCCAAAGCGGGAATGCACCACCCGCTTAAAAACCCACAGCGACAGCCCCAAAGTAGCTAGCAAAGACAGGTACAGCGCCGTCTTATTGCCCGTCAAAGCGCCAAAGTTGGACAGATTGGCAATGCTCAAGCCCTCATCGCCGCCGTACTCACGCAGGCCGACGGCTACAAAGAACAGCATCTGCGCAAAAGCCAGGGTAATCATGATGAAGGCAATACCCTGGGTGCGCAGGGCAATCAAACCCACGGGGATGGACAGCAGCAAGGTCGCCAGCACCACCACGGCCAGATGCAGCAGGCCGTTATCCATACCGTGGTGCGACAAAATCCCCACGCCATAAGCACCCAGGCCGATGTACATGGCGTGACCCAGGCTAACCATGCCGCCATAGCCCAGGGCAAAGTTCAGCCCCACAGCAGCCAGGGCAAAGACCAGCACCCGGCCAAACAAAATCAAGATATAGCCATCACCGGCCACAGAGGCGTAGAGCGGCACCAGCAAAAAGCCCAGAGCCAGCAACACCGTCAGCGCTATGCGCCAGTGCTGCTTGCGGATGCCTAGCAGGGTTTGCTGCACAGGGGCGGTAGCAGTAGAGGAGGTGGAAGAGGAGGCTGTAGTAGTCATCGGTTCAGTCCATTCCCTTAACGTTTTTTGACGGGGAACAAGCCCTCGGGCTTGACGGCCAGTACCACGGCCATAAGCAGGTACACCGCCAGGGAAGAAAGCGCAGGCCCCAGGGTGTTGGCGCTTTCTGGAGCCAGCATCCCGCGCAGAATGACGGGCACCAGGGTACGGCCTACGGTATCGACTACGCCCACCACCAAAGCACCAAAGAAAGCACCACGGATAGAGCCAATGCCGCCAATCACAATCACCACCAGGGTGGTAATCAAGATGGAATCGCCCATGCCCGGCTGCACCGACAAAATCGGCCCCACCATCGCACCGGCCAGCCCCGCCAAGCCAGCGCCCAAGGCAAAGATAAAGGTGTTAAGCCAGCCGATATTGACCCCCAGGGCAGCAACAGTGGTGCGGTTGCTAGCGCCTGCACGAATCAGCATACCGATACGGGTGCGCTCAATGAGCAAGTACAGCCCTACGGCCACTGCCAGCCCCACGGCAATAATCACTGCCCGATAGACCGGGTAGTTAATGCCCAGTATGGAGATGGAAGAGGACAGGGCATCAGGCAGCTCCATAAACACCGGGGATGCGCCCCAAATCATGCGGGCGACCTCGTTGGAGAACAGCACAATGCCGAAGGTGGCTAGCACTTGGTCAAGGTGGTCACGCCGGTGCAGCACAAACAAGCCTAGCCGGTCAATCAAAGCGCCCAGGATGAACACCCCGCCAAAGCCCGCCAGCACCGCCAGCAGCAAAGAGCTGGTGGCATTGAAAGCGGCGGCGGCAAAGTAAGCGCCAAACATATACAGCGAGCCATGCGCCAGATTGATAAAGCTCATGATGCCAAAGACCAAAGTCAGGCCAGCGGCCATCAGAAACAACAGCACACCAAACTGCAAGCCGTTTAGTGTCTGTATGAGCAAAAGTTGGGTGCTCATTCTCTGGTCACCTCGTATGCAAAAACGCGAAAAGACGCGAAAGGAAGAAAAAAGGGCGGCCTAGCACCCACCCGGCTCAGGGCACTAGCCTGGGCAGGGGGAGGGGGTATCACTAGGGAAAAGATAGAGGCGGGGAAAAGGTGGCTAGAGGCAAGCCCCTAGCACCAGCACTAGCCCAGCCGCTTAGGCGGCTGCACAGCTAACCCAGGCTTCTTAGAGCTTGCACTCGGAGGCGTAAGCGTCCTGATAGTTCTTCAAAGGGGTGGCGATGGTTTTCAAAGAAACACGCCCCTTGTCATCCTTGGCTACTTCAAAAGCGTAGTAGTCCTGAATGGGGAAGCCGTTATGGCCAATTTTGTAATTGCCACGCAGCGAGGCAAAGTCTGCCGCACGCAAGGCATCGCGCAGGGCTTTCTTGTCGGCTACGCTACCGCCGGTTTTTTGCAGAGCGCTGTCAATCAGCAAGGCCGAGTCATAAGACTGCGCCGCGTACTGCGAGGGGATGCGGTTGTATTTTTTCTCGAAGGCTTCCACAAACGCTTTGCTGGTGGGGTTGTCGAAATCTGGCCCCCAGAAAGTGCCAGCGTAAGCGCCTAGCGCCGTTTCTTTCAAGGCAGGCAGGGTGCTGCCATCTACCGTAGAGGCTGAGAGCAGTGGGATAGTGCCCATCAGGCCGGCCTGGCGGAATTGCTTAATAAAGTTCACCCCCATACCGCCGGGGAAGAAGACGTAGATGGCATCCGGCGCTGCCGCTTGCAGTTGCGCCAACTCGGCAGAGTAGTCAGGCTGGTTGAGCTGGGTATAAACCTCACCCGAGACCTTGCCCTTGTACAGGCGCTTGAAGCCCAAAATCTGGTCGCGCCCAGATTGGTAGTTGGGAGCCATCAGGTAAACGTTTTTGTAGCCCTTGTCATTGGCGAACTGACCCATCACCTCAGCCTGGTTATCGTTTTGCCAGTTGGTAAAGAAAAAGCCGGCATTGCACTGCTTGCCTGCCAGCGGTGCGGGGCCAGCGTTGGAGCCAACAAAGGTCATATCCGCATCAGCCAAGGGCTTGGCAATGGCCATCATGACGTTGGAGAAGGTCACGCCAGCGACCAAGTCCACCTTGTCTTTTTCAATGAACTTCTGAATCACCTGCACACCCACGTCGGGCTTGAGCTGGTCATCTTCCTTGAGCAGTTCAATGGTCTGGCCGCCCAGCTTGCCGCCTTTTTCTTCCAGCGCCAGGGTAAAGCCGTCGTACATGTCTTGGCCTAGGGCTGCGCCGTTGCCGGACATGGTGGCCATAAAGCCGATTTTGATATCCGCCTGGGCGGTGCTAGCCATGCCTGCCGCTGCTAAAGCAATGGCCAGGGTGGATAGGGATTGGGTCAAGCGGCGCTTGGTCGTTTGCATCGTGTTGTCTCCTTGAGTCGGTAGGTATAGGTTGAAACCAGCCTGTGGTGAACACATTC
>JAHAYB010000172.1 GCA_018384835.1 Comamonas sp. | reverse complement strand
CTACCTGCGCCAGCGCAGCGGCCAGGAACCAGATGATGCCAATGATGGCCGTATCGAAGATTTTGATGATTGAAGGATGCAAACCCATGAATAACAAGCACACTTTCCTTGCCCAGCCCCTGCGCCGCCGTTCTATGGCGACTCTGCTGGCCTCGGCAGCTTTGGCGCTGGGGCTGCCTTTAGCAGCGGTGACTGCTAACGCCGCTGTAGAAGCGCCGGATGCGTTGATTCAGCGTCTGTCTGCCGACCTGCTGGAGATGATTAAGTCTGACCCAGCCCTGCGCGGTGGCGACGTGGCTCTTGTCTCTGCCGTGGTGGATAAAGAGGTTATGCCCCACGTTAACTTTCGCAAAATGACCTCGGCAGCCGTTGGCCCCCAGTGGCGGCAAGCCAATGAGGCGCAGCGCGAGCAATTGCAGCAAGCCTTCAAATCCATGCTGATTCGCACCTACGCCGGGGCGCTGTCGCAGGTGAGCGACCAGAAAGTCGTCGTCAAACCCCTACGCGCCGCCCCTGGTGATACCGACGTACTGGTACGCACCGAGGTACACGGCAAGGGCGAGCCGGTGCAACTGGACTTTCGCCTGGAGCGCAAGGGCGAAGAGCCTTGGAAGGTCTATAACCTGAACGTGCTGGGCGTGTGGATGGTGGAAACCTACCGCACCCAGTTTGCCCAAGAGCTGAACAAGAGCGGCATTGACGGCCTGATTCAAACCCTCTCCAGCCGCGAAATACAGGCCGATGCCAAAGCGGCGCAATAAGCATGAACCAGCAGCAGCCACCGCTCATCACCCTGCCCGCGCAGCTCACCGCCTCCCAAGCCCCGGCCTTGCTGCACAGCCTGAGTGCGCAAATCAGCGCCTGGCCTGCCCAGGCAGCGGGCGTGCTGGATGCGGCAGCGGTGCAGCAGTTTGATTCTGCTGGCCTATCCCTGCTGCTGGCCTGCCGCCGCCATGCACAAGCCCAAGGGTGCAACCTGCGCCTGCAAAACTGCCCGCCCGCCCTGCAATCCCTAGCGCAGGTGTATGGCGTGGGGGAGTTGCTGGGGTTGGAAATGGAGATGCAGGCTTCAGAGATTCAGGCGGGCTGAAACAAAACTTGCAGGCGAGAGTTGGTCGCCTCGGCAAACTTGGCAAGGGTACGCATGGAGGGCATGGTGCGGCCACTTTCCAGGCGGGCAATGGCTGATTGTGAGGTTCCCATGCGATTAGCCAGCTCCTGCTGGGATAGGCCGCTTTGAATGCGTGTTTGAATCAACTGGCGTGCCAGTTCAAACTCTGCCTGGGTGGCGGCGTAGGCGGCTTGGTAATCAGGCTCTTGTAGCCATTGCTGGTGTAGGTCTTTGATTTTGCTCATAGTAGTTGCGCCTCTTTGGCTCGTTGAATAGCAATGCGAAGTGCTGCGGTGGGCGTTTTTTGGGTCTTTTTGATAAAGGCGTGTAGCACTACAACACGCTTACCGCTGGCAATGACGTAAATGCCACGCCCAATGCCTGCACGACCACTGACACGAATTTCCCAGAGCTTGTTGTCCAAACTTTTGAGGTGAGGCATACCAATCTGGAATGGCCCAAACTCCTCAATGAGCTGTGTGACGCGCACAAAGCGCCCACGCATATCTGTGGGCAGCGCTTGCAGCTCTTAGTCAACGATGCTGTTAAGGGTTTCTACAGACCACTGTGTCATAGGG